>NZ_JBBNGE010000090.1:0-6828 GCF_040095255.1 Segatella sinensis
GTCTTTGTGTTTCTTACAATCAGGTGCACGCCCAGCACACTAGCCGCCGTCACCTTCTCCTTGCTCACCTCGCCACGTGAAGTCATACCGATGGAGAACAATCCGAGGTCAGAGAAACGAACGCTCTTGCCATCCAGAATCAGATGCTTCAGGCAATCGAGGGTGTCCATCAGCACACCATGGATAGTACCACGGCTGTATGGAGAGTTGTGCTCAGAGATATGAGTCACGAAGTCCTCGAAACTCATCTCACGGTCGCTCACGGCAGTAGCATACCAGAGCTTCTTACCTGCGTTCTCCCCCGTCTGAGGGGTACGTGTAATCTTACGATACTTACTAGTTCCTTGTCCCATAATCAATCAGTTTTTAAAGGGTTAATAATTCAATTTTAATGGTTACTCATTCAGTTTTTTTGTCACTCATCCGATTGGCGCCTTATCTCTGAATGACAGTGCAAAGAAAGTGCAAACGAGCGCAGAGTCAAGTTTACTTGAACTATGCCGAGTGCAGCCTTTCTTCTAACGATAGTGCAAAGAAAGTGCAAACGAGCGCAGAGTCAAGTTTACTTGAACTATGCCGAGTGCAGCCTTTCTTCTAACGACAGTGCAAAGATACGGCTTTTTTCTGGAACCACCAAATTTTGGGTGGCGATAAGGGCCGATTTTCAGCAGCTTTCAATTTGAAACTGCGTTAATAATCCTAACTCATAAGATAGAGAAGAAAGAAGCATTGAGTTGCGTTCCTCGAAATATAGTTTTTTGTTCTAAAGTTCTTCCAGTAAGATGGTTAAGCAGGATATCCATCAGCTTCCAAAAGTGACTCAGTGACTCAGTGACTCAGTGACTCAGTTTATTTCTGCCCGTATGTTCTACCCTCTTTATAGTAGATATATTATATATATAAATATATATATATAATATATAATCTATATACTTACAATCTGTAAGCAGAAAACAACCCTTATAGGGGGTCGGAAATAAACTGAGTCACTGAGTCACTGAGTCACTGAGTCACTTTTTGGGGGGATAAGCCCATTCATCATTCTAATCTTCACTTTTGAGGAGAATCCTTCTGATGTCAAAGAAAAAGATGCGCCCCCTCAGAATGGCAAGTCGTAACCCGGCATTTCTTCCCCGAGAATGAAGCCGGGAAGCATACCTTCCTGCTGCTCCATTTTCTCCATTACCTCGATATCCTTGATGCGATGCCGGTAATCGTGGAGAATCGTCTGCGATTCCAGCTCCTCTCTTCTTGCCCTGCTCAGTTCCAGATACTGCTTTTCCTGGTCGATGCCCAGGAAGCGGCGGCCCAGCAGATTGGCAGCGATGCCGGTGGTACTGCTGCCGGCGAATGGGTCAAGAATCCAAGCCCCCGGTTTGGTGGAAGCCAGAATGATGCGAGCAAGGAGAGCGAGCGGCTTCTGGGTAGGATGCTTGCCCTGCGATTTTTCCCATCTTGCGATGGCAGGCAGGCGCCATACATCCGTCATCTGCTTGTCATCATTCAGTTTTTTCATCAACTGGTAGTTGTAAAAATGCGGCACCTTCTTCTCCTTCCTTGCCCAGATAACGAACTCGGTGGAGTAAGTAAAGTATCGGCACGAGATATTGGGCGGCGGATTCGTCTTAGCCCACGTAATGACATTCAGGATTTTGAATCCCAGTTGCGTCAGCTTGTTTGCCACGGAGAAGATATTGTGATAGGTTCCCGATACCCAGATGGTACCATCCTCCTTCAGATGTTCCCGGCAAGCCGAAATCCACTCCTCGTTGAATTGGTCGATATGTTCCGGCGAACCGCCCTTGTCCCATTCACCTTTATCCACGCACACCACTTTTCCGCTCTGCACGCTGATACCGCCGTTGGAGAGGAAGTAAGGAGGATCGGCGAAGATCATGTCGAACTTGAAATCAAATTCGCCCATCAGCCTGATACAGTCTCCTTGGAGGAGAGTGAAATCGTCAGTCCTATGATATATCGCCTTTTTGTTCATCATTTCGGGTGCAAAGATAATGTAAATATCTGATAAATAAACGATTAGATCATTTTTTAACTTTCGTGATCAAAAAAGATCAATTAGGTTGGATGAAATGAAAAATGGATTAAAATGAATAAGAACAGAAAGTTTTTCACATATTATTTTGTTCTTTCTGAATATTGATGTAAATTTGCAAGGTGATTTTAATTTTTGGTTTTGAAAGAAATAAAACTTAGCGAGATATGAAACAATACGAAGCTGTAATAGAGACCTTGAAGAGGTTGGGTGGATGTGCTACATTCGGTCAGCTGAATCAGGAGGTGTTCAAGATAGAGGATTGCACATGGAATACCAAGACTCCATTTGCATCCATACGTCGTATTGTACAAGACCGCAAGGAAATCTTTCGCATTCGTCCAGGACTGTGGGCTTTGGAGGAATATAGAAGTCTCTTGGCGGATAGAGGTATCGTGGCACAAGATGCAACTAATTCAGATTCAGAGCAGGTGCAGGAATTCAATCATTCTTATTATCAGGGACTTCTGCTGTATATCGGTAAGATGAAGAAACTTGAAACCTATGTTCCTGCACAGGATAAGAACAGGAGATGTATCAATGTGAAGCTGGGCGAAATCTCCACATTGACGGAAGTTCCGCCTTTCTCCTATCAGGAATTTGTGGATAGAAGCAGCACGATAGACGTTATGTGGTTTCAGCCTAATTCTTTGGGCAGCGATGTGATGATGCCCAATAGCTTCTTTGAGGTGGAGCATACTACGGATATTCAGAATTCTCTCTGTAAGTTTTCTGACCTTCAGAGTTTTAATGCCCGTATGTATATCGTGGCAGATGCCAGGCGTCATACTGAGTTTATAGCCAGGTTGAGCCATGATTATTTCAAGCCTATCTCTGATAGGGTGAAATTTGTAAGTTATGATAAGCTTGATAGATATTACGAGGGTTTGATGACGCAGCAGAAAAGCTCGCTAGTTCTCTGATTGTAACGGATGTATTATGCAGTTCTTCTATATGATTTTCCCGGTGCTGGAGGCATTGCATTTACTCTGTTTTGGGGCAGCACGCCCTGAATCAACAGTCACCGGCCGAAGGGAAAGGTAAAGGACAGAAGTTATCAAGTAGGCCCGGCACGCCCTGAAAGGGCAGAAGCTCCTAGCCCAGGGCAACACCCTGGGTATTAATGATATATAAACCAACGCTCTGAATGGGCAAAAGCTTTACAATTATGGCACAATCATTATCAAAAATTTATATCCATTTGATTTTCCACATCAAAACCACGAGCCCCAAAATACGTGAAAATGATTTGGAGCGACTTCATAATTATATCGGTAAACTTGTTAAAACTACGGGATGTGCCGAGATAAAGGCAGGTGGTGTAGGAGATCATGTTCATGTCTTGTTCATTTTATCCAAAGACGTCACGATTTCCCAGATAGTGGAGGAGATTAAGCGAAACAGCAGCAGATGGATTAAGAATCTCGACCCTGCGTATTATCATTTTTTCGCATGGCAGGGTGGTTATGCTGCCTATTCCATCAGCCAATCAGTTGTGGATAAAACATTACAATACATTGCCAATCAGAAAGAGCATCACACAAAGCATTCGTTTGCAGAGGAATATAGAGCGTTCTTGAAATTATATAATGTGGAATATGATGAGAATTTCGTATTCCGGGATTAGGTGAGCTGCGTGATATTGTAAAGCTTTTGCCTAGTAATTGAAAGCTTTTGCCCTTTCAGGGCGACAGGCTCGCATACAACATACCCAGGGCGATGCCCTGGGCTAGGAGCTTCTGCCCTTTCAGGGCGTGTGGGTCCAGGAGCTTCCATCCTTTCAGGGCGTGTGGGACCAGGAGCTTCCATCCTTTCAGGGCGTGTGGGACTGGGAACTTCCATCCTTTCAGGGGGCGTGTGGGACTGGGAACTTCCATCCTTTCAGGGGCGTGTGGGACTGGGAACTTCCATTCTTTCAGGATGCGAGGAAGTGTAGCACTAAAATGCTCACTTCCTCTCTTTTTTTGGTAAAACACCTTATTTAACGTTAAACCAGCTAAAAGACCTTAAAAACTAGGGAATCATAGGGATTCCCAACTCTATTGCATAAATTAATCCTTTTCTTTACCTTTGTCTGAAAAAACAATATGACAGATCTTATTCAAGGACATATTAACCATAACGACTTCATAAGGCATGAAGGAATCAAGAGGCTGAGCAAGCTCCTTAACTCCCTAGTGGCTGATAAGATCATTGTGGCTTATCGCTTGGAGATAGATTTTAAACTTGATCACAAGACATTGGACAAGCTGAAGCAGGAGGATTTGACTGTCGCTCAATATACACTTGATAAAATGAGATCTGCCATCGCTTATTATCTTGGCGAATATCGTGATAAAGTGAATCGGATAAACGATGAAAAGATTAAGCGTGAAAAACTAGAAAAAATATCAGAGTACGAAGAAAGCTACAAGAGCGCCCTAGGATACCAGGCTGATGCCTGCCTGACCTTATATAATATGGGCGAGGACTTGAGAATAACGTATAACCCTGACATAATTAAGAATACCTAGGAAACAGAAATGAATCATTAGGTTATAGTATTAACTTTAAATATTTAGCAGAAACAGAAAGTAATTAAACGAAATTTGGGTTATCTGCTTGCCGATAGGAAGAGATAGCCCCCTAGTCGAACAGACCTTGCTAACGCCCTCATTAATTGTCAGCGCAACAGGCTTATATATTTTTTTAACCACCACAACACTTCTATAAGCAGAGTGGACAATTAATAATGATAAATATGGCAGATTCATTATAGCTTAGGGCGCAGCCGGCTTTTACTGCACCCCTGCGCCCATCACGAAAAGCACTCTATCCTATCGGCTAAATAATTGAGGGTTCAATAAACATACACTCAAACCATCTAAAATTGAAACATCCAATGGAAATAACTAAAGAATTAGAAGCATTAGCAAAGTACCAGAATAGTGGCGCACCGATCATTTTTGCTGATTGCCAAATTGTATTTGGCGATAATGCCACATTATTTGGCGATATCCTGAAGAAGGATACTGCACACGCATCAACAACACAGGATCCGCAGGGCGTTGACCCCAAATTCAAGACTGAGAAAGCGAAAACCATTTTCAAGAAGTTGGTAGAAAATGGATATACCCATACAGAAGGCTCTTCTTACGTGTAGGATGTATCTCAGGCTGAGTATGGTTATATGGTCTATATCGTTTCTGACCTTTTGAATATCAAGCACCCTTCTTCCAACCGAATCTTGTGGATGGAGTTTAGAGCTATATTTTCTAATGCTGAGAGTATGGAGAGTTCTGCAAAGGTAGCTGTGAGCAAATCAGTTTCCTGCTATGAGTCTTATAAGTCTTGGCCTAATGAAGCAAAAAAAATCAGAAATATTTTGTTGCAGTAAGTATTTGATATATAGGAAGATGCAAAGAACTAATCTTCCTAACGTACATAAAGTTTAGTCAATTTAACGGCAAATTCGCCGTACCTTTGCCTCGCAATCAGATGATAAAGTCTGGTTGCGGGGCTTTTCTGTATATGGAAAACCGGTACCATTTCCTGGTGCGGAATTTAGCGGATGGTCGCAGCCCCAACGATTATAATATATCAAAATGATGAACGTGATAAAACCCTATTATTTCGAGCATCCTCAATATGGAAAGATGAGAGTGCTGACAGCGGGAGGCAAGACCTTCTTCTGCATGAGCGACTTGCAGCGAGTATTTGACAAGACACCCGAAGATCTCTATCAGATTGTTGCTGATTCGGAGGGCGAAGTGAGAAACTTCCATATCGTGATGGAGCCAAAGAAGGAAGTAGAATTCAGAACCTTCTTCCTTGATTTGG
The DNA here is from genome assembly GCF_040095255.1 of Segatella sinensis. NCBI lineage: Bacteria > Pseudomonadati > Bacteroidota > Bacteroidia > Bacteroidales > Prevotellaceae > Segatella > Segatella sinensis. The sequence continues at coordinate 5,873 of NZ_JBBNGE010000090.1, forward strand.
AAATGATGACCTCTAACCGAAGAAAGAAAAACGTTGCCGTAGATTATAACTTCTGCGATGAGGTGATGGTGACCGATATGGTGAACCCGCAGAAACGTGGTGATAAGTTGATTGCCAAATGGTTGCTGGGATTTATCAAGGACAGTTTGAACAACAAAATGTTTGTTCATTGTTACTGTGCTTCTGGAGTCTTCCTGTTGTCGGACAACACCGAAGTCACCCCCATCGATGTCCGCTTCAATGGCAGAATCCTGACCATCAATGACCAGATTTTTGATTAACAACATATCTTTCTAAAACTTCAATATATATGAGCAAGAAAAGTTTTTCTGCAGCCGCAGAGGCTGCTGTACAGGCGCTTTTGAACGCCCAAAAGGTAGATGCCAGTATCATTACTGACGAGTGTGGTAACGTAGCTATCCGCAAGGCTCCCTGGAACGATGCGGAAACCATCTGCGAGGTGCCCAAGGTGATTCCGGGCAGAATGATCTGCAGCGGTGGCGAGCATGGCGACCAGCTCGACTTCAAACCTTATGCACAGTCGGGCGGGAAGCTTTATACGGAGATTATCCATACCTCGCATGGTGCCCTCCGTACCTCGCCGCAGCGTGTGTTCGTTTCCTTCTCTTTTCCGAAGGAAATGAACAAGTCGGATATTCTGAAATATCTCTACAAAGAGATGATGGAGATGAAGGGCAAAGCTAAACATTTCAAGGAGAATATAGCATGGGAACAGTACAAGTAATGGCTCTGAATCCGGCACGCAAGGGCAATATGGGAAGATTGAATTCTTCCCAGCCCCTGTATGTCTATGACACCCTGATAGCACAGCCGTGGCTGAAGGGTGTGATTGCGCAGATACGTGGGGAAAAGGCGATTCCCGGCGTAGATGCTGGTGATGAAAAGGCGGTGAAGAAGGCGAAGGAGGGGCTGAAAAGACAGCTGCCTATCCGTGC
>NZ_JBBNGE010000091.1:0-6743 GCF_040095255.1 Segatella sinensis
ATCTCAAGGAGGTTTGCGTTCACGCTGCGCATTACGATGCTGTAGTTAATCATACTCTGTTCTGTGTTTAAGAGTTCTTGTAAATCACAACTACCCAGAAAGCCCGTTTCCTTGTGCTTTTGGGGGTCTTAATAGATGACCGGCGCCTGCCATCATTTAAGCCCCGCCCCGGTCTTAATAGATGACCGGTTTTCGGCACAATAGGCTGTTCCTTCGATTGCCGGTGCAAAGATACAAAATTTCAAAGGCGAAAGCAAGTTTTTATCGGAATAAGATGGTAAAAATGGCGTAAGTGGCTGATATACAAATATGTAACTATTGACGATATTTACACGTTTCGTTTCCACCAGCATTTTCCTTTCGTTCTGAAGGTGGGCAGAAGCTTTTACGTCTTCTGGGTCATTTCGGGTCAAAGTCATTTCGGGTCATTTTTATTTTCGGGGCGCAAAGTCACTCATAGTATAATATAAATATATTTATATTATACTATGGCTGAAAATGACATTGCATTTTCAAAATGACCCGAAATGACTTTGACCCAAAATGACCTGATAGAGGGTTTGATTTGATTCTAAAAGATGCAACGCTGTATTGTTGTAAGATGTTGTTTAATAGTAAGATATTGCCCGTTAGTGAAAGTTGTACTTTCTCAGAATTGTATCTTTAAAAGCTATAGATTCTCTTCTGTTTTTCTATACTCTCCCTCTTCGTTTTGTCTTGATATTGTGTAAATTTGTTAGTTTATTTCTGATTTTTTGCCGTTTTTCAAGCAGAAAATACTCATTTCCCATCTTATTTTGGACATTCTGCGGGTGTGAAAATAGCCTTTTGAGCCTCATTTTCTGGGCTCCGAGCGTGTTTTTCTGCCAGCCTTTTGCAAATGCTCTCTCTCTCATTTTTATTTAGATAATGCAATATTCTATAACAAAGGAATGTGGTTCTAATTGGTATGAGATTGAATACTAAATAGATAGAATAAATAGATGGGTGTGATAATATCTGATGTTTCAAAAAGTTGCAAAAATGCGATAAAATGGTGATTTTTTCTTGTTTAAAAGGCTTTTTTTCGTTTTTTGTGTTTATATTCTATAGTAATCGTTGATTTTTCGCCATTTTTTTGTAACTTTGAGGGGCCATTTCTATGTACCGCATGGAATCGGCGGTTGAGTTCGTAATTAAACAACATAAACACAATGGAATCAGAATACCTATACAATACCGATAATCGTTACGGTTTTCGTCTGAAAATCAAATCAGAAGAAGACCTGTTTGTTATAGATGAGGCTACAGGAACCAAGAAATACACCCCTATAACCAAAGAAGATGTTGCCCTGTTTAAGAGAGAGGCTGAACATTTATGTAAGGAGATTCAATATGCTATAGAAGACATTCAATGGAATACTGGAAAGCATAAGGGTCTTACCTATTATTATCATATTTACCAAGACCTTGCCGAGCAATTGACAGATTTTCTTAAATATATTCATAAGCTCCATAAGAAAGTCTATATTACCATATATAAGAGCTATGATAATGAACTGATGGCTATCTATACAGAAATCTTAGAGAAGGTGCTGAATGACATTCAGACCATCGCCCGAAAGCATGCAGACTATCTGCTGGATGTGGAGGAGTATGGTCAGATGCCCAGTGGCAAAGATCTTTTCAAGCTGTGTGAGAAGCAGGAGGCTCCGGCTGACGCAGACCTTTCGAACTATGAGTCTCACTACAAGAACTTTATCTCTAGCGGATTGAAGTTGGCTTTGGAGAAGACCGTCGCCACGGTTACCTACATATACAGAGAATTTACCGATTTGTACAAGACCCGAGTTCTCCGCACCGACCACGAAGCTGCCATCATTTATCATTACATCAAGCGAGATTTCGATGAGCATACGTTACCTGCTCATCTGGAGCATGTAGCCAAGGTACAGAAGCGTCATCTGAAAGAGAGAAGAATAGAGATTACCACTTTGAGCTTACAGAAAGTGATGAGTGAAGTAGAGGGGAAATTCAACAATTATGCGCTGTGTTCAGTCTGGTTCAATAATGTGGAGGATGAGGAGAATGAGGAGGAGCTTGTCCACATGCTTGTAAGAGAGGAGGCTTCGCCCGGGGATTTTGAAAATCTGTTTATGTATCAGGGTGAGCATAATATGTTGGCGGTAGAAATAGCCAGGGCTGATGAGTATGAGCGACATGGCGATTCGTTCTTTGCCAACTGGGTGGATCCAGCCAAGCTGAAGGAGAAGCTGGAGTTCTGGCTAAAGGGCAACATCACGAAGCAGCAGGACTGGTACATTGTGTGGTGTCTGATGAAATATACGTTCCATATGGTGAAGGAGGATAAGGACAAGTCAGCCTTTGCCGCCCGCATGAACCTGATGTTTCCGGAAGTAGAAAAGAGGTGCGTGGTGGAGTCGTTCCGCAAGCAGGAAACGCAGATGAACCACAACCGCCATTTCTCGGAGTGGCTTGAAGGCTCCGATCCCGATTATCATACCGCCCAGGAGCTGTATTATAAGCTGGAGAAAAGAGAGGATTTTATGAGAAGTTTTGGTGTTTGAAACAAGAGATGGGGAAGGTGCGATGGGGGAGGTGCACCTTCCCCATTTCTCTCTATATATCTCTTTCTTTTCCTTCTTTTTGAAAAAAAACTAGAATTCCTTGGCAGTTTCAATTAAAAAGTGTATCTTCGCAGCAGATTTATAGAATCTAAACTGATTCTGTTTTTGCAAGTAAGCTCCACACGCCCTGAAAGGGCAGAAGCTCCTAGCCCAGGGCAATCGCCCTGGGTATAATAGCAATCAGCAAGGCGCCCTGTAAGGGCAAAAGCTTAAAAATACCTTGTAATTGTCATGTTTTCTTTGTTGTTTTTCAATTTAATGTGTATCTTTGCAATGTCGAATGAAAATACGACTAAAAACAATTAATAAAAGAACATAGTATGCAGTATCCAACAATATTAGAATATGTAAAGGCCATTCAAGATGCTGGTAACAATCTTGACAAGTTGGCTCACCTGACTCCCGTATTAGATAATCACGGAGAGCCATATCACATTAGTGGTGCTTTTGCCGTGGTGTTTAAAATGCAGGACAAGAGTACTGGGAAGTATTATACCCTCAAGTGTTTCTTGAAAGATCAGAAGGAATGTGCCGATGATGCGTGTTATCAGATTGATGATGAACAGAATATGGTTGGGGCTTATTCGCACAGTACTTCTGCAAAGTATTTGGATTGGGAACTCTTAGTTCAGAGTCAAGACAAAGTGGAAAAATTTCCGGTACTGTTGGCAGATTGGATAGACGAGAAATCGATGATAACTTTTCTGTCAGTGAATGAAGATATGACAACATCAACAATACATGAAAATTTTAATGAGGCTATTACAGATGAATATGGAGTGACATATAGCAAAGACGGGAGAAAATTGTTAAGATCGCCAAAAGAACTTGATGGAAACTATTCAATTAAAAAAGATACAAAGATTATTTGTGATTGGGCATTTGAAGGTTGCACTTCTTTGCGTAGTCTTGTTGTTCCCGAGAGTGTTATAAGCATTGGAGAGAGTGCATTTGATGGGTGCACTTCTCTGAGTAGTCTTGTTATTCCTAATAGGGTAGTGAGCATTAAAGGCAATCTCTTTTGCGGTTGGTATGGCGAACTGAAATGCTTGTCGCCGTACTTTATTTATGAAAATAATGTGTTATTTGATAAAGACAAAAGTACAATTATCTCTTTTAGAGACCAAGACACAACATCTTATGTCATCCCAGCTGGAGTAACTAGCATTGGTGATTGTGCCTTTGAAGGTTGCGAATCTTTGAACAGTCTTGTTATTCCTAATAGTGTAACTAGCATTGGGGAGAGTGCTTTTTCCTTTTCATCTTTGAGCAGCCTTGTTATTCCAGATAGCATTACCCGTATTGAGGATTGTGCATTTGAATATTGTGAATCTTTGAGCAGTCTTGTTATTCCTAATAGCGTTACCAGCATTGGCGATAGGGCATTTGTATATTGTAAGTCTCTGCGTAGTCTTGTTATTCCTGATAGTGTAACTCGCATTGGGGATAGGGCATTTGATCATTGCGAATCTTTGCATAGTCTTGTTATTCCCGACAGTGTTACTAGCATAGGGGCTTGGGCATTTCGAAGTTGTCGTTCCTTGACAGATATTGTTATTCCTGATAGCATAACTAGCATTGTGACTGGTGCGTTTAGTGATTGCGAGTCTTTGAAAAGTTTTGTTATTCCCAATAGTGTAACTAGCATTGAAAATTGTGCATTTAGTGGGTGCAAATCTTTGCGTAGTCTTGTTATTCCTGATAGTGTTACTAGCATATTTTGGGATGCATTTCATGGCTGCGAATCTTTGAGCAGTCTTGTTATTCCTGACAGCGTTACTAGCATTGGAAATAGTGCATTTTATGGGTGCAAATCTTTGACAGATATAGCTATTCCTGATAGTGTTACTAGCATTGGAAATAGTGCATTTTCTGGTTGTTCTTCTTTGAGCAGTCTTGTTATTCCTGATGGCGTAACTAGTATTGAAAATTGTGCATTTTTTTGTTGCAAATCTTTGACAGACATAGTTATTCCTGATAGTGTTACTAGCATTGGGAATGAGGCATTTGAAGGTTGCTCTTCTTTGAGTAGCCTTGTTATTCCCGATAGTGTTACTAGCATTGGAAATAGAGCGTTTTATGGCTGCAAATCTCTGTGTAGTCTTGTTATTCCTGATGGTGTAACTAGTATAGGGCATGAGGCGTTTAAGGATTGCTCTTCTTTGAGTAGCCTTATTATTCCTGATAGTGTTGCTAGTATTGTGGATAGAGAATTTACATATTCATCTTTGAGCAGTCTTGTTATTCGTGCTACTGGATCGAGTATTGTGGATAGAGCCTTTAAAGGTTGTATTTCTTTATGTTATCTCGCTATTCATGCTAAAATTGTTATCCCTGATGGTGTAACCAGCATAGGAGACAGCGCATTTCGTGGTTGCACTTCTTTGACTAGCCTTGTTATTCCTGACAGTGTTACCAGCATTGGGATTGGTGCTTTTTGGGGTTGTAAATCTTTGACAGACATTGTTATTCCTGATAGTGTTACCTGTATTGAGAATAGTGCATTTGAAGGTTGCTCTTCTTTGAATAACGTTGTTATTCCTGATGGTATAACTCGCATTGGGAAAAGTGCATTTAGGGGTTGCGAATCTTTGAGTAGCCTTGTTATTCCTGGTGGTGTGACTCGCATTGGGGATGGTGCATTTAGGGATTGCGAATCTTTGAGTAGCCTTGTTATTCCTGGTGGTGTGACTCGCATTGGGGCGAGGACATTTTTTGGTTGTAGTTCTTTGAGTAACATAGTCATTCCTGCCAGTGTAACTAGTATTGGGGATGAGGCATTTGGATATTGCAAATCTTTGAGTAGTCTTGTTATTCCTGATAGTGTTACTAACATTGGTGATTATGCTTTTTATTGTTGCTATTCTTTGGAAAGTCTTATTTTCCCGGATGGTGTTACTAGCATTGGGGAATATGCATTTAGGGGTTGCGAATCTTTGAGCAACCTCGTTATTCCTAATAGTGTTACTAGTGTTGGAAAGTGTGCATTTTATGATTGCTCTTCTCTGAGTAGTATTGTTATTTCTGATAGTGTAACCAGCATTGGGGAGAGGGCGTTTTGGGGGTGCTCTTCTTTGAGTAGTATTGTTATTCCTAATAGTGTTACTAGTGTTGGAAAATGTGCATTTTATGATTGCTCTTCTTTGAGTAGTATTATTATTCCTGATAGCGTTACAAGCATTGGGGATAGTACTTTTTGGGGTTGCTCTTCTTTGAGCAGTCTTGTTATTCCTGATAGCGTTACTAGCATTGGTGTGTGTGCATTTAGGCATTGCTCTTCTTTGAGTAACGTTGTTATTCCAGATCGTATTACAAGCATTGGGTGTTATGCATTTAGTGATTGCTCTTCTTTGAGCAGTATTGTTATTCCAGTGAGTGTTACTTACATTGGGCATCATGCTTTTGCAAATTGCAATCTCCCAAATACTCTTAGACAAGAATTAAGTTCCCGTTTTGGTGATAAAATATTTTGGTAACTATGGTTGAACTTGTTAAAGGCATCTTCTTCATGGAATTGTGAAGGAGGTGCCTTTAATGTTTGAATTTTTAAAGCTTTTGCCCTTACAGGGCGCAAGGTTGATTGCTGGTTTACCCAGGGCGATTGCCCTGGGCTAGGAGCTTCTGCCCCTTCAGGGCGTGTGGGGGCAAACTTGCGACAGTTCAGATCTTCACCTTTCACTCTCCTTATTGCTTTCTTTTCTTATTTTTCATAGAAAATTCTAGAAATTCTTGGTAGTTTCAATAAAAAAGTGTATCTTCGCAGCAGACGTTGCTTTGAGGGAGAAGTTTAGCTACTCCATATTTTCTGATAAGCTTCGTTTCATCTATCTTTCTCTTCCCTTCTTTGATAAGAGTGAGGAAGAATGCGAGACTGGTTTTGAAAAATGGATTTATGTATTGAAATATATGGAAGTATTGGAAAGATTGCCGTTTACGGCGCAGAAGAAGATATTCGATCATCTAGCTAAATTGGCGGATGTTCGTTGCTTGAGTAGTGAGGAGCAGGAAAAATACGATGAAAGTATTAAGGCTGTTGATGATTTGACGATAGCGCTGTATCGGTACCACGCGTAGCGGTGTAATCGGTACCATGCTATCACTGCAATCGGTACCGCT
>NZ_JBBNGE010000092.1:0-6532 GCF_040095255.1 Segatella sinensis
ATCTTTCTTGGTATTACCATGAACAAAATTATCACCTCGATGAGTATTTTCTCGAAACTTTTTGTTATCTTTGCAGCAGAATCATCAACTGCATCTTTAAAGATATCCATATATTGGTCAAGTCCTGTATTCATATAATTTTGCGTTTGTCGTGATTTGCAAAGTTGCTGAAAATCAGCGACTTGACCAACTTTTTTATAGTTGATTTTTCATAAGCATTTCTTAATATAAGTTATTGATTTACAGACGATTAAATGTTAATTTAACGCAGTATTGAAATAAATCTCCCCAACTAGAAAGATAGAAAAGCACCTGCAAACACTAAGACTTGGTACGGAGAAGGTATAGAGAGGGTACGGAGCGGGGCTATATCGCATCCATCGGGCTTCTTCCTAGATGAGCGGTAAATCCTGCACGAACCCCCGAAAACTACGAAAAACCCACAAAATCAGTCCTAAAATGCCGCAAAACGGCTCTTATATGGCTCAAAACTCACGAATTTGGGAGAAATCCCGACATCTGCCCGAAAATCGCAAAAATCAGCGAAAATGAAATGAGTTCGCTTTTGATTATGCCTGCACAACATTCAGTAACTACTCATGCCCATAGGGGTGCTGAGTAGTTACCGTTGGAGGCTTGAGGGTTAATTTAGTTAAAATTTTCGTTCAATATTTTGTCGGTTCATCAAAAAGCAGTACTTTTGCATTGTCGTTGAAACAATATCAGACAAAGGAAGATTGGCAGAGTGACCGAATGCGCTGGACTCGAAATCCGGTATACCCTCTTCCGGGTATCGGGGGTTTGAATCCCTCATCTTCCGCAAAACTTTTCTCCATACAAAAAAATCCGCAGAGAGTTATTCTAAACTCCTGCGGATTTGTTTTTATCTAACTTTTATAAGTTCTGTGATTACAACTGCTGCAAATATCTGTCTGCCTCGATAGCAGCCTTGGCACCAGAGCCGGCTGCAACAATGCCCTGACGATAAACCGGGTCGGCAACATCGCCAGCAGCAAAGATGCCAGGAAGATTGGTGCTCGCAGTACCAGGAACCACCTTGATGAATCCCTGCTCATCCAAATCGATGAAATCCTTGAAGAGATCAGTGTTAGGCTTATGGCCGATAGCCAGGAAGAAACCATCGATGGCAATATCAAACTTCTCCTCGTTGGCCTCCCCCATGTGGCGAACTAGATGAGCACCCTCTACTCCATTCTCTCCAAACAAGCCGAGCGTATTGGTCTCAAAAAGAATCTCGATGTTCTCCTTCTCCTTCACACGCTTCTGCATGATTTCAGAAGCACGGAGATAAGGCTTGCGTACAATCATATACACCTTCTTGGCAAGACCAGCGAGATACATCGCCTCCTCGCAGGCAGTATCACCACCACCCACTACGGCAACCATACGCTTGCGATAGAAGAAGCCATCGCAGGTAGCACAGGCAGAAACGCCCTGTCCACGATATTTCTCCTCATCAGCCAGACCGAGATACTTGGCAGAAGCACCTGTAGCGATAATCACGGTATCAGCCTCAATCTCGTTGCCACGCTCATCGGTAAGATGATAAGGGCGGGAAGAGAAATCCACCTTGGAAATGCTTCCGTCGCGCAGATCCGCACCGAAACGGGCAGCCTGCTCCTTCATGTCCATCATCATCTGGGTGCCATCCACTCCATTAGGATAACCAGGGAAGTTCTCTACTTCCGTGGTGATGGTAAGCTGGCCGCCTGGCTGCATACCAGAATACAATACAGGATTGAGACCAGCTCTACCTGCATAAATGGCAGCTGTATATCCCGCAGGACCGCTACCTATAATCAAAGTCTTTACTTTTTCCATTATATTATTATTGTTTTATTATGATCTTGTAATGATCTTACATGATTATCTTATAAAATTTATCGGAATTATCTTAAGAGATTTATCGGATTCCCACGATCTTATGCATCTGGAGTGAAAGCTGCCATTCCGGATGCCGCTTCACATAGTCGATGCAGCCGGAGAGGATAAAGCGGTTGCGGGCATCATTGCCCACATCGCAAGGCTGCAGATACTGATAGGTGGTTTCCAATCCATAATTGCTTACTTCGTGGGTGCCGTCAAAGACCAGTTTCAACTCATCCACCTTCTTCAAGGCAAGTTCGCCGCCCTCCGTGAAGTCCAACTTAGGCGAACAGGTAATCCAGTCGATGCCCTCAGGAACCACGTGGGTGCCGTTGGTTTCCATCGAAAGATAATATCCCTGCTGATGCAGGAGATGGATGAGTTCCGCATCCACCTGCAGGGTTGGTTCGCCACCGGTAAGAACGATGAAGCGGCAATCGCCGCCCTTCTCCAGGCACGCAGCCAGGATGTCCTCGGCGCTCATCTCCTTATATCCCTTGAAATCGGTATCACAGAAAGGACATTTCAGATTGCAGCCGCTCATACGAACAAACACGGCTGGCCTGCCCGACCATCTTCCTTCTCCCTGAAGGGAATAGAATATCTCGTTAACTTTATACATTTTTCCTAATATTAATTACCAGCTCCTATATTAAGGAACCAGATGCTCGATTCCTCTGATTTTCTCTTCGTCAACCACCACGGCAGTATTACCGAAGCTCTCCTGCACCGTAGCCTTATAGCACTCAGGGAAGAGATCCACGAGCCATCTTCCGATATTCTCGGCGGTAGGATTGAAATCAAACACCTCGTTGAGATTGGCATGATCCATCTTGCCATGCACCGCTTTCTTGACATGGGTAAAATCTATCACCATGCCATCCTGGTTCAACTCTCTGCCCACAAAAAAGAGTTCTATCTGCCAGTTGTGACCATGCAGACTGCTGCACTTACTCTCGTAACTGAGGGTAAGCGAATGGGCTGCTGATATTTCTAATTTCTTTGAAATGAAGTAAATCATCTGTTATTTCTTGTCGTTTAACTTTGCAAAGATACATTAATTCATTTAGAATACAAAATAAAACCGAAAGTTTTTTTCTTTCTTAAAGAATTTATTGCTATCTTTGCACCCATAAAAAGAATGAGGGCGCTTGACGCATCCCATGACGCATCTGATAATAACAAAAAATAAGATAATGAATACAATTAAGAAAATTGTACTTACAGGTGGTCCTTGCGCAGGTAAAACCACTGCGCTGGTAAAAATAATCGACCACTTCTCTGGTCTTGGATACAAGGTGTTTACGATTCCTGAGGTTCCTACCATGTTCACCCAGGCAGGTATGAACTATCTCACCAAAAACGAGAAGTTCTTCTTCGAGGGAGAAAAAGCTACCTTCCTGACTCAGATTGGACTGGAAGACAGTTTCACCAAAATGGCGGAAACCATCGACAAGCCGGTCATCATCGTCTGCGACCGTGGCACGATGGATATCTCCACCTATCTGACAGAAGACTTCTGGAACCGCATCATCTCCGAGCAGGGATACACCAACACCCAGCTGCGTGAACGCTACGATGCCGTACTGCATCTGGTTTCTGCCGCAGATGGCGCTGAACAATTCTACACCACAGCCAACAATGCCCAGCGAGTGGAAAAGGCTGACGAAAAGGGATTGCAGATAGCCAGAGAACTGGACAAGAGAATCGTTTCCGCCTGGAAGGGCCATCCACATCTGAGAGTAATCAACAACCACGAGGACTTCAACAACAAGCTGAACCGTGTACTCAAGGAGATCAGCAATGTGCTGGGAATTCCACAACCTATCGAGGAGGAAAGAAAGTATATCGTGAAACTGACCGGCGAAGTTCCTAATGCCATCGACAGCGATATCGTCCAGACCTATCTTTCGGGAGAACCAGGCAGCGAGATCCGTCTCCGTCGCCGCGGATTCGAAGGTGGCAAGTACGTATATGTTCACACCACCAAGAAGCGCGTAGCCGACAACGAACAGATTGAGACCGAGCGACAGATCAGCGCCAATCTCTACGAGAATATGCTGCAGCAGGCAGACCCTTACCGTGCTACCATCCGCAAGCACCGCAAGAGCTTTATCTGGAAAGGTCAGTACTTCGAGCTGGATTCATTCTCAGAGCCAGTAAAAGACCTGATGATCCTGGAAACCAAAGGCATCGCAAAACGCGAGAGCGTGAAGTTCCCTCCTTTCATCCAGGTGCTCGAAGACATCACCGGCAATACACATTATTACAATTACAACATCGCTCTGAAGCGATAATAAAAAAGAAGCTTATGAAATTTATCGGTATTATTCCTGCAAGATACGCTTCAACGCGTTTCCCTGGCAAGCCTCTTGCCATGCTTGGTGGCAAGCCTGTTATTCTGCATGTATATGAAAAGGTAGCTGCTGTTTTAGAAGAAGCATACGTGGCTACTGACGATGAGCGCATTTTCAATGCCGTGGAAGCTTTTGGCGGTAAGGCGGTAATGACCCGTACAGACCACAAGAGCGGAACCGACCGCATAGAGGAGGCTATCGAGAAGATAGGCGGCGACTGGGATGTCATCGTCAACGTACAGGGCGATGAACCTTTCGTGGCAAAAAGCCAGCTGGAAACCATCTGTCATTGCTTCGATGACCCAACAACCCAGATTGCGACCTTGGGCAAGGCTTTCACCACGATGGAGGCTGTAGAGAATCCAAACAGTCCGAAAATCGCAGTCAGCAACCAGGGATTCGCTCTCTACTTCTCCCGCAGCGTCATCCCATACGTACGAGGTAAGGAGCGAGAGGAGTGGCTCCAGCATTTCCCTTACCTCAAGCATCTGGGCATCTACGCCTATCGCAAGGAAGTACTCAGAGAGGTAACACAGCTACCACAAAGTTCTCTCGAAATTGCAGAAAGCCTGGAACAGCTGCGCTGGTTGCAGAACGGATACAAGATCAAGGTGGGAACCACAGACGTTGAGACCGTGGGAATCGATACCCCGGAAGATCTCCAGCGCGCTGAGGAGTTTCTGAAAGAAGGACATTAAAAGAAACTTCAAGGTTAGATTTTCAAGGCAGGTGGAATAAATTACAGCAAAGAAAGATTCAGAAGATGAAGATTCAGGAATATAGAATATGAACAAGATAGAAACGATAGTCAGAAACTATATCGTGCGCCACGGAATGTGGAAGCACGACGGTTCTTATATTGTTGCCCTCTCGGGAGGAGCAGACAGTGTAGCTCTGCTCCTTATTCTCAAGAACCTGGGGATGCCCATCCATGCAGCCCACTGCAACTTCCACCTGCGTGGCGAAGAAAGCGAGCGCGACGAACAATTCTGCGTAGATCTCTGCGAGCGTGAAGGCATCTGCCTGCATCGCATCCACTTCGATACCCTCACCTATGCCGAAAAGCACAAGGTGAGTATCGAGATGGCTGCCAGGGATCTGCGCTACCGCTATTTCGCTCAACTCGCCCGAGACATTGAAGCCGACGGCATCTGCGTGGCACATCACAGAGATGACAATGTAGAAACGCTACTGCTCAATCTGCTGAGAGGTTCGGGGGTGGATGGACTCGCTGCCATTGCTCCCAAAAACGGAAACATCCTGCGCCCCCTACTCTGCATCAGCCGACAGGACGTCCTGGACTATCTCGCAGAAAAGGGGCAAGACTACGTCACCGACTCCACCAACCTGGAGGATGATGCCCTGCGCAACAAGATTCGCCATCACGTGATTCCGTTGTTGGAAACGCTGAACCCTGCTGCCAGGGAGAACATCGCCCAATCGGCCAGATACCTCAGACAGGCTAAGATGATGCTCGATGACGCTGTGGACGTACCATCGCAGCCCGATGATTCCGGCAATACCATAACCATCGGCCAGCAACTCGTGATGCAGGCGGCAAGTCCGGAGTTCATGCTCCATCAGCTAATCGGCAGCTATGGTTTTCATGGTGATACCATCGACGGCATCATAGAAAGTATGAACAGCCAGGACGGTGGAATAGGCAAGATTTGGAAAAGCAACGAATACATACTTTGCATCGACCGGGAAAAGCTGCTTATCACACCTCAGAAAGAAATGGATAACCTGCAGAAAGAAAAAGCTTTCCGCCTTCCGGAAGAAGGAAATTACAGTTTTGCCGGAAACACGAGAATCAGAATCCGCCGCTACCCTCGCACAGCCGACTTTACGCCAAGCAAGGAAAGCCATCGCATCACCCTGGATGCCAATCAGGTAAGTTTCCCGCTCACCTATCGACTCACCCAGCAAGGCGACAGATTCAAACCTTTCGGCATGAAGGGAACGAAGCTGGTAAGCGACTATCTGACAGACCGCAAGCGAAACTATATGGAGAAAATGAGCCAACATGTACTGACCGACAAGACAGGAGAAATCATCTGGCTCATCGGAGAAAGAACATCAGAACACTGCAGAATCATCCCCGACACCCAATCCATCCTAGAGATAGAACTGGAGGAAAAATCAGAAGTCTAATAAAACAACATTTATAAAAGCAACATATAAAAAGACTGAGCCCACTTTAAAAAGGAGCATATTTTGAATCCAGTCTGACCAGTGTGGTCATTCTGAGTGAAACATAGCAATCGGCTCCGCTGGTGAATATCTGT
>NZ_JBBNGE010000093.1:0-4847 GCF_040095255.1 Segatella sinensis
TACAAACCAAGAAACAGGTATTGGGCTGGGGGAATCCTGAAAATGTTGCATGAAGAGCATGGAGGTAATGATGAAATTGTTACCATCGGTTTGACGCATCGAGACATCTGAAATGCTTCTCGTGTGGAAAACTACGCTTAAGTTTTCTCCAAGTATTATTGGCCGCATCTGTTTTGGCAACTTTATCATTCAGTAAACTGAAATATGCAACTATATTTTCCCCATCGATGATAAGGAAGGTATAGGCTATTCTTTTGGATAAGAAAGCCTTGGCGTCATTTAAAATAAAGTCGTTCAAATCTGCATCTCCGCAGTCGAACGACTTTATTATAGTATCTTTTGTTAATCTAATCAGTTTCATATCGCTTAAATGCAAACTTTTACAGTCTTAAGAAATGCAGAACATCCTTCTTCTACTTTTTTTCTGTTAGCCATTCTTTCCTCTCTGGTCATGTTTTCAACACGTTGCATTTCTTCTTCAAATTTACGTGCTGCTTTGCCATAGAGAATTGGCGTTTCTTTGATTGGTCTTGCCATATTTATATCCTCCTATTTATTAATGATTATGATTTTTTGCAAAAGTACGATTAAAAACTGAAACCGCAAAACTTTTGAATGTTTTTTTCAAAAAGAGGTGATAAAATTCTATTATCCAGCACTCTATCGTGCCTTGAATATAATCCAAGGCACGATTTTCTGATATTTCTTATGAGGATGCTGGGTATCATCGCCTATATTATGCGGTTTGCCGTCGGGGGTGCGATAGAAACTGTGGCACTTGCCACCGGTGATGTAGATAGCATCGGCGAAACCGTATTCGCGCAGGGCATCGGCGAAATCCCAGAGGGTTTCGGGATGACGGGTCTCTATATAATATAGGTGGTCGTCGGAAGTTCTTGCCAAGGCACGGCGCTCCACCTTGCCGTGAAGCTGGAACTTGGCTGGCAATACTCCATCAGATACCAGGATAAATTGGCGGAAGAAACTGCCGCCCCGTTCCTCAACGTAATCCTTCACCTTGTCGCTTCTCGAAATTCCCAGCACGATGTTGCCATTCGCCATCGCACAATAGCCCAGGCGGGAAACATCCGATGCCAGTTCCTTGCCGTTCATTACCAGACTGCCCAGATATTCGTTGGTGCTGGTGTGATCGGCACTCCGGCTGTACATCCACACACTCATGTCGGTGGTATCAGGTTCTACCAGGGAAATCTCGGCTTGTAGATTTTCCAGGCGATACATGTTGAGTGCTACGCCCAGGATGGAATCGGAAGATAACGTGATGGCAGGCTTGCCGCCTTTGTAATGGGCCGCCAGTTTCTGAATGTTCTCTTCGGGCGTTACCGAGATAGGCACACCTATATTATAATAGTAATTGTAGAGTCGCCAACCAGCGTATGCTGCAAAGCAGAACACCACGGATGCGAAGATGCTGAGGGCTATCCATCTCCATTTATGGGGATGAGGATGGGGAGTTTCTTCTGATGATGAGGCTGAAGAATCCTCTGGGGCAGATTCAGGCGCATCCTGCTCGATGATGACATCCGAGTCATCATCTACAATAATGAGTCCCTTCTTGCTGTTGCCTTCGAAGTCCTGGATGAAAATCTTATCGTCGTTCATGAGTTACCTCCTTCCTTTTCTAAAGTTAATTCTTCTTCTGTTTCCAACTTCTCTTTCAGATTTTTAAGTGCATCCTTGGATGCCTTGATGAGGATATCCTTTTCCAATCGGCTATTGGAGAGGATGATTCTCTGAAGTCCTGGGTTGACCTTGAAGATATAGTCGCGGTTGATGATGAGACTTTTGCCTACTCGATAGAACGGACTGTAGTTGAGGGCGGTCAACTTGTCCATCAGGTCGTGTAACTGGCTGATCACATTCTCTTTTTTGCCATTGGCAAGGAATATGTCGGAGTAGTTTCCATCGCCTTTGATGAAAATGATCTCATCGGTTGGAATCCGGATGATTTCGCTGTTGGTTGTTATTTTAAGCCATTCCATATTTTCATTGATAGTCTTTTCTGTTCATACCCTTGTCTCCTTATTAAGGACAGGAGCAATAAGTTGCAGGCAAAGATACAAGTTTTCTTTTGAACTACCAAACGCAATAGCAACTATTTTTCTCTTATTTTCTGCATATTCTTGCAGAAAAGTAAGCAAAGATGATAAATTTGCATCAAAAAGCAATAATTTTTGGGATTTTATGCTTGATATTGTAGAAAAAGTCTTAACTTTGCAGCGGATTTGAGGGGATAAGCGGTTTTTGGCTGACAAAACGGTGAAAGATCATCGGGCTGGAAGATGAGAAATCATCGGGCTGGAAAGGAGCATCCCTTCTTTTCCATAAGATTCACTTATAACAACTTTATAAATTAAAAGATTCGATTATGAAAGTAGCAATTGTTGGTGCAAGTGGCGCTGTAGGACAGGAATTCCTGCGTATCCTTGCTGAGAGAAATTTCCCTATGGATGATTTGGTGTTGTTTGGTTCTGAGCGTTCTGCCGGACGAAAATACAACTTCAAGGGAAAGGACTATGAGGTCAAACTTTTGCAGCATAACGATGACTTTAAAGATGTCGATATTGCTTTCACATCTGCTGGTGGCGGCACTTCTGAGGAGTTTGCCGAGACTATCACCAAGTATGGTGCCGTGATGATTGATAACTCTAGCGCATTCCGTATGTGCGACGACGTGCCTCTGGTTGTGCCTGAGGTTAATGCTGAGGATGCCTTGAACCGCCCTCGCAACATCATCGCCAACCCTAACTGTACCACCATCATGATGGTAGTAGTGTTGAAGCCTATCGATGACTTAAGCCATATCAAGAAGATTCATATCTCTTCTTACCAGAGTGCTTCAGGTGCTGGTGCTGCTGCCATGGCAGAGCTTGAACAGCAGTATAAGGACATCATCGAGACTGGTAAGACTGAGCATATCAATAAGTTCCCTCATCAGTTGGCATATAATGTCATCCCACAGATTGACAAGATGACTCCTAACGATTACACCAAGGAGGAGATGAAGATGTTTAACGAGACCCGCAAGATCATGCACTCTGATGTTCGCACCAGTGCTACCTGCGTTCGCGTTTCTTCACTCCGTTCTCACTCAGAGAGTGTTTGGTTCGAGACAGAGAAGCCTTTGGCAGTAGAGGACATCCGCAAGGCTTTGGAGGCTGCTCCTGGCGTAACTGTAAAGGATGATGCCCAGAACTACGTTTATCCAATGCCATTGGAGAGCGCCGGTAAGGACGATGTATATGTAGGTCGTATCCGCAAGGATTTGGCTGATGACAATGGTAACACATTGTGGTTGACCGGCGACCAGATTCGTAAGGGTGCTGCCCTGAACGCTGTTCAGATTGCTGAGTACTTGATTAAGGTGGGCAACGTAAAGTAATTACATGCTGGAAAGATTCAAACTTTTGCTCCAGGAGATGAACCGGGGCATTTATGAAAAAAATACTGAAATTTCGCTCTCGCTCCTTGCCGCTCTGGCAGGCGAGAGCGTTATTCTTTTAGGACCTCCGGGTGTGGCGAAGAGTATGGTGGCCAGACAGTTGAAGACGGCGTTCAGGGATGCTCGGAGCTTTGAATATCTGATGTCTCGATTCTCTACGCCCGATGAAATCTTCGGTCCGGTGAGCATTCAGAAACTGAAGACTTCGGATACTTACGAGCGTGCGGTGGAGGGTTATCTGCCTACTGCCGATGTGGTTTTCCTGGATGAAATCTGGAAGGCGGGTCCTGCTATCCAGAACACGCTCCTCACGGTGATTAACGAGAAAATCTTCAGAAATGGCAATCGTGAAATGCATCTCCCTCTGAAACTTCTCGTGGCGGCTAGTAATGAGCTGCCGGCTAAGGGAGAGGGACTGGAGGCGCTTTGGGACCGATTCGTGATTAGAATAGAGAGCCGACCGATTAAGCTGGAGAAGAATTTCCGTGCTATGCTGCTGGATTCTAATGAGTCTCACACGGATCTCACTGATTCCACGGATGAGGCTAATGTTATGTCCAAGAAGTCTTCTGTAAAGCAAACGCCAATGGGAGTAGAAACATCAGAAAGAGATTTGTTTATTTCTGAGAATACAAAGAAAAAATCTGTGAGATCTGTGAAATCCGTGTGCGATATAAGAATATCCCCTGAGGAGTATGCTGAATGGGCGGAGAAAATCTGTAAGATTGGCGTAAAGGAGGTGGTGCTTGATGCAATTTCCGCCATCCGTAAGTCTCTGAGAGCGGTGAATGTGGATGAGGCTGCTGAGCGTAGAAACATCTACGTGAGCGACCGCCGATGGAAGAATATCGTCCGTTTGCTTCGCACTTCTGCCTTCATGCAGGATAGGGAAGAGGTGGATATCTGCGATCTGCTTCCTATCTACCATTGTCTGTGGCAGGAACCAGAGGAGCGTGACGCTATCCGAAGCATCGTGATTCGTGCACTCTTTTCTCCTTTCGCAGAAAAACTCGTGGAGATGAAGAATGCGCTTGCCGAAGATATTAAGTATCATCGTGTTCGCAGAAATCCTGGTGATGGCAGAGATTACGAGGGGGAAATCGAAACCCTTTCGGATGGCTTGACTTCGCTGGAAAGGCAGTTGGGCGAGAATCTCTTTGTGTCTTCGGATGATAAGGCTGAAATTTCGGTCTATCTTCGTGATTTCTATAAGGAGTTGGCGTTTACCCGACAGGATACGATGAAACTTTATGAGGTTTAATCGCCTCCTGTTACTTATACATTATTATATATAGAAGAATCAAAACATAAGTAAGTGATCTAAATTATTTTTATATATAAGTACTAACATGGCTCATTTTTCGTTTTATAGAAAAAGTAGAAT
>NZ_JBBNGE010000094.1:0-4038 GCF_040095255.1 Segatella sinensis
GCTAAAAGAGCATCAAATTGCTCCATAATAGAAAAAATTCCTCCAAAAGGAGTGAGTTTCTCAGATTTTATTTGTACCTTTGCAGCGCCTTGTTACGATTTTCGCTTGTTTTCTAATTGCAATACTAAGATAAGTGAAAAATCTGACACGGCAAAATCCTAGGCAACTTATTGTTGCTCAGGAACTTATAAATAAAGTTAAATTATAGTGTTGCGGAATTAAGGTTCAATTATGCGGCAGTAATAATATACATATTAATACGAGTTAAGAATCCTGTAGCTCTCTCATGCTACGAGGAGGTATTAAAAGGTGCGTTCCGACAACGCATCTAATGTAGTATATAATTGCTTAATCCAAATGAATATTATAAATTTAGGAATTCTTGCTCACATTGATGCAGGAAAAACTTCCGTAACCGAGAATCTGCTGTTTGCCAGCGGAGCAACGGAAAAGTGCGGCCGCGTGGATAATGGTGACACCATAACAGACTCTATGGATATAGAGAAACGTAGAGGAATTACTGTCCGGGCTTCTACGACATCTATTATCTGGAATGGAGTGAAATGCAATATCATTGACACTCCGGGACACATGGATTTTATTGCGGAAGTGGAGCGGACATTCAAAATGCTTGATGGGGCAGTCCTCATCTTATCCGCAAAGGAAGGTATACAGGCGCAGACAAAGTTGCTGTTCAATACTTTACATAAGCTGCAAATCCCGACAATTATATTTATCAATAAGATTGACCGTGCCGGTGTGAATTTGGAGCGTTTGTATCTGGATATAAAAACAAATCTGTCGCAAGATGTCCTGTTTATGCAAACTGTTGTCGATGGATCGGTTTGTCCGGTTTGCTCCCAAACATATATAAAGGAAGAATACAAAGAATTTGTATGCAACCATGACGACGATATATTGGAACGATATTTGTCGGATAGCGAAATTTCACCGGCTGATTATTGGAATACGATAATCGCTCTTGTGGCAAAAGCCAAAGTCTATCCGGTGCTACATGGATCAGCAATGTTCAATA
The DNA here is from genome assembly GCF_040095255.1 of Segatella sinensis. Classification (NCBI taxonomy): domain Bacteria; kingdom Pseudomonadati; phylum Bacteroidota; class Bacteroidia; order Bacteroidales; family Prevotellaceae; genus Segatella; species Segatella sinensis. The sequence continues at coordinate 1,037 of NZ_JBBNGE010000094.1, forward strand.
TCGGCATCAATGAGTTGATGGACGCCATCACTTCGTTTATACTTCCTCCGGCATCAGTTTCAGACAGACTTTCAGCTTATCTCTATAAGATAGAGCATGATCCCAAAGGACATAAAAGAAGTTTTCTAAAAATAATTGACGGAAGTCTGAGACTTCGAGACGTTGTAAGAATCAACGATTCGGAAAAATTCATCAAGATTAAAAATCTAAAGACTATTTATCAGGGCAGAGAGATAAATGTTGATGAAGTGGGTGCCAATGATATCGCGATTGTAGAGGATATGGAAGATTTTCGAATCGGAGATTATTTAGGTGTTAAGCCTTGTTTGATTCAAGGATTATCCCATCAGCATCCCGCCCTCAAATCCTCCGTCCGGCCAGACAAGCCCGAAGAGAGAAGCAAGGTTATATCCGCTCTGAATACATTGTGGATTGAAGACCCGTCTTTGTCCTTTTCCATAAACTCATATAGCGATGAATTGGAAATCTCGTTATATGGTTTGACCCAAAAGGAAATCATACAGACATTGCTGGAAGAACGGTTTTCCGTCAATGTCCATTTTGATGAGATCAAGACTATATACAAAGAACGACCTGTAAAAAAGGTCAATAAGATTATTCAGATTGAAGTACCACCCAACCCTTACTGGGCCACAATAGGGCTGACTCTTGAACCCTTACCGTTAGGGACAGGGTTGCAGATCGAAAGTGACATCTCCTATGGTTATCTGAACCATTCTTTTCAAAATGCCGTTTTTGAAGGGATTCGTATGTCGTGCCAATCGGGTTTACATGGATGGGAAGTGACAGATCTGAAAGTAACTTTTACTCAAGCCGAGTATTATAGCCCGGTAAGCACACCTGCTGATTTCAGACAGCTGACCCCCTATGTCTTCAGGCTGGCTTTGCAACAGTCAGGTGTGGACATTCTCGAACCGATGCTCTGTTTTGAGTTGCAGATACCCCAGGAGGCGAGTTCCAAAGCTATTACAGATTTGCAAAAAATGATGTCTGAGATTGAAGACATCAGTTGCAATAATGAGTGGTGTCATATTAAAGGGAAAGTTCCATTAAATACAAGTAAAGACTATGCCTCAGAAGTAAGTTCATACACTAAGGGCTTAGGTGTTTTTATGGTTAAGCCATGCGGGTATCAAATAACAAAAGGCGGTTATTCTGATAATACCCGTATGGAAGAAAAGGATAAACTTTTATTCATGTTTGAAAAATCAGTATCATCAAAATAATGGAACGGTCAGGGAATTAATATAAGACGCTGTGGCGACAGGAGCGTGAGGCAGTGCGCCGGGCGTATTACCTCACACAACCTTATCACCACCGCTTGCGTCCAAATGATGTGATAATTCAGGCGATAAGCCGTGTCAGTGGCCCGCGGATCCACAAACACGGCACATCGCCTTGTGCTGTTTATCGGTTGCCCTACTGATTCCGTGCTGCACACCGATTCAGCTTCGGGCAGTTCTGATTTTGGATATGATGCCCGGCTGAAGCCGGAGGCGGCGACAACGCCAGAGCAAAGCGAGGGCAAGCCTTCGCCCGACTCTCGCGTTGTCGCCTCTCTTTGGAATATCTGTCTGCAAACGATGACTGTGGCCGCTTCAAGGCTGGCACTTTGAAACGGCAACGGTCAAAGGTGGCCGGTTCTTTCCCTTGAAGATTTTGAGCCTCGGCAGGGACAGGCGTTTTGGCGTGCGAAGTTACTGCGTCCGGGAGGACCGTCAAGTGACGCTACGCTTGTGGTCGGCGTCCGCACTCGTGAGCCTCCACAAATTCTTCTCGTGCCTCAAACAATTTGGGTATCCCTCGCTTGCCGCTGACTACACACTTGCCTTATCCTCCCTTTATGGCCGCAGTCGTGGAACAGCACGAAAAACGGCCAGCCCTGCCGGAGAAGCTCAAAGAGCTTCAAACAAAAGGGAGAAAATTAACTCAAACGCTCAAACATCAAATGACTATGCGAGTAAAAAGAATGAAAGTAGCAGAGGGCAAACGGCTCAATATCGGGCAGTTCCCAAATTTCCACCGCTCCGGCTCCATTAGGGGCATGAAAAAACTCTACTATGGCGAGAACTGCCTTTTGGTACGCTGTTATGAGAAGCGATAAATTATGAGTAGTGATTACAGCACTGCTTATCAAGATATTTGTCAGCGAATAAATTACCTCAAAGACTTGTCATAACTACTTCTCATAATTATATTTGCTTTGAGTGATTTTGCTCATAAAACGAATACAAATATGGAAGAAAAAAACATCAACAGGCTTCTTAAGTTATGCGATGAATACTTCCTCCAGAACCGCCATTGCAAGAATTACATTCAGCACTGTAAGAATACCTGGTACAAGGGTATTCTGTCATTTATGAATGAGCTTGGGGTAGAAGATTATTCTCCTGACATTGGTCAGAAATATCTTCAATCCGCCAGTGGCGCACTGTTGGTAGAAAAGTATCCCCGTGTAATCAGAAGAGGAATCCATATGCTGGATGACCTTTTCAACATCGGGCGAATACGTCGTCGCTGTTATACAAAAACAGACTTTCCACTGGAAGGCGAAATAGGCGGATTGGCGAAAGGCTTTATTGCTTATCTACAGGTATCGGGGCGTAAAGAGCATACCCTGTATAACCATAGAAGACACCTAAGCAGACTCGTAAGTTACCTTACCGACAAAAGTATAGCGCGAGTTGCCGAGATGGAAGAAAGCCATCTCTTCTCCTATATGTCAGCCGTTCAATTGGAGAAACGTTCAGTAACCATATCTATCAAAGGCTTTGTCAGATACCTGAAGAATAATCGAATCATCGGTAATGGACTGGATTACTTTCTGGATAACTTCAAGGCACATGACAAGGAACGTATACCGTCGTTCTATTCGGAGGCTGAAATTCTCAGGATTGAGGGAATCCTCAAATCCGCAACCTATAGGGTTTAGTGGGATTTTGCTTGCAAAGCGACAAAATTCATTTTATTGTACATATTTC
>NZ_JBBNGE010000095.1:0-3897 GCF_040095255.1 Segatella sinensis
ATCGGACTCGAAGAGCTCGCCGCTCACATGGCTAGCCACAACACCCCTTACAGCAAGGGCGCCATCCTCGGTATGCTTACCGATGCAGCAGCCTGCACCAAGGAGTTGCTCCTTTTGGGCAAGAACGTGAAGTTTGCCGACATCGCCATTTTCTCACTCGGACTGAAGGTGAAGGGCGGTGCACCTACCAAGGAGAACTACAACGTGGGGAAGTACATTTTGGGACTGAAGTTGAGAGCCAGAGCCACTGGCGAGCTCAAGACCGAGAATCTTGACACCTCTATCAAGCTCATCAATCTGGCAGCTCCTGCAACGGAGAATCCGGTGAATCCGGATGATACCGGCAAGGATAACCCATCAGGTGGTGGCAGCCAGACTACCGGAGGCGGTGGCAACACCGATAACACCCAGCAGGGTGGCGGCGGAACCACGGATAGCGGTTCTACAGATGAAGGCGGCGGCGACAACGTAAATTTATAGCCGCTAATCGTATCATCCGATAGAAGGAAGCCGTATGGCGTCAGGGGCATTCCGAGAGCATCAAGAGGCAGGAATCATCTGCAACAATCATCAAAAGCAAGCTCTGCACGGGTGCCTGGGTTATACAGCTTCCTTCTAAGGATATCTCCCTAGTTATGAACATTTCAGTTGAATCAAGTTTTAGTAAATCAAGTTTTAGTAAATCATCAGACTATGAGAAAAGAAACCATCAAGAAGATCATCAATCTTATCATCACAGTACTTACCGCCATCGCTTCTGCCGTCTGCGTGCAGAGCTGCAAGGGACTGTAATGAATCCATCATCAGTAATCAGTTTTCTGTAATCAGTTTTCTGTAATCTGTTTTCTATAATCAGTATTCAGTAATCATTAACAAGAGTTGCCTATGATCAAGAACAGAAAGATCAATTTAATCGTCATCCACTGCAGTGCCACCCGAGTTACCCAGGACTTCACGGTTGGCGAGTTGGAGGCATGTCATTTAGCCCGTGGTTTCCGTGACATCGGTTATCACTATTACATCACGAAGGACGGAGTGATTTATCCGTGCCGTCCGGAGTCGGAGCCTGGCGCTCATGCCCGTCATTACAACGCCCACAGCATCGGCATCTGTTACGAGGGTGGTCTGGATGCCAATGGTCGTCCTGCCGACACCCGCACGCCAGCCCAGAAGGCTGCGATGAGAGAGCTTCTGAAGAGTCTCTGCACCGACTATCCTGAAGCCGAAATCCTAGGCCACAGAGATCTCCCTGGCGTTCACAAGGAGTGTCCATCTTTCAATGTCAAGAAGTGGCTTTCCAGCATTCATTTCCACATCTAGTCTCCTCCTCTCATCAAATATAAATTTCCGTACTCATCTTTTTCCTCCCCAATCTTATGTTTCCGCATAAGGTTGGGGCTTTTTCGTATATAGTCCCAATGACCGCATAGGTCAAAAAATCTATGTGAATCAGTTATAGGAATAATTCTATCCTCCAATATTAATACATTTATCAATTTGAAGTTAACTTCTTCAAATCATAATACATAAGGCGCGTATGCAACGACTTTGCCATGTCATAACCTAGATTTTCCGCTTCTTGCTGTTCCGTCGAAAACAAAAACAAGAATTCATTCTTTTGATAAAAATCTAATGGAATCTTATTGTTATAAGCATCAACTATCAAGAAACGACATCCTGTTTTATTTTCTTCATCAACAAACCAAGATTTTATGAAATCCAACAATTCTGAACCTATACCTTGATGACGAAAGTCAACATTAATTCCAAGCCTTCCAATAAGTACAGCAGGATACCTACGCATTCGTTTCTCTCTCGGAATATCATGAGACAGCTTACGGCCACGATTATTAGGTATGACATCTACTCTAATACTATCATTAGACAGAGTAAACATACAAACAATGGTTTTAGGCTCATCATCCAACACAAAGCAATAAGTTTTACCAAGCAACTCTGCTTTATAACGCATTGCATCATGGAGAAAGAAATCATCCAAATCCTCATCTCCACAAGTAAAAGGATGGCAAGTTAAAAGTATCTCGTCATCCATCTTTTTAAGTTTACACTTATCTAATAAAAATCCCATACTTACATTCCTGCTTTTTTTAAGATAGCACGAGCTATAGCTATTTTCTCAGAAAAATCAATACGCTCTTTACTTTTCATAACCTCATCAGCATTGTTGATAAAGCGCACGGCCTCATCACCATGAAGAGTTGGTATAACTTTTATATCTATTGCCATAATTCTTATCACCTATTATTTAGTTTATTAACATGCCACAAAAGTACGCTTTTTCTTCGAAACCACCAAGAAAAAAGAAAGAATTCTGTAAGTTATCAGCGAATTATCCAATATCAGTAATCTATAAGCCCATAATAGTAAGCCGTAGCAAGTTATCCCCAGGCGGTCCCAGCCCGCACAATATGGCGAAGACCTCTGATGGTCCGCCAACAATAAAGCGCAGCGGTTTCGAGCACCGGAGGGCGGTTACATCCTCTCTCTTCGGGCAAGAGAGAGGCTTGGTGAGAGATGTGGAGCCTTCCTTAAGGGTAAGGAAGGACGGGTAGGTTTTCGAAAAACAGCTTCTGAATCCATTTAAAGATTAATCTATATTAAAAGATTCCCCTTTTACACCATTCTCCGAAGGATTAATTATAATTTTGGGTGGTGTCGCAGTTTGCGCAGCCTTGTTTTTGCTTTGGATGATGAAGACCAAAGCTGGTCAGAAATGGGTGAAGGAGTTATAAAGTCATAGATGATAAATGCTTCAAAAGAAAAACATTTTATCGTCCGAAAGCTTTCAAAAAAGGTTGCAATCCTCGAAAAGATGGATTGCAACCCTTTATGCCTTTTTATGCAATTTTCAAAGCATTTATTTCATATAATTCTTCAGCCACAAATCGAAGAACTTGTCATATACCACGTAGGCATCATCCTTCTGGGTGATGAAATCCTTCTCCAACAATCCTTTCAGAGCGGAATTTACAGAGCTTGGCGACGGGAGATGATATTTCTTTGCGAAGGCTCCGCTCTTTACGCTTCTGGCTTCGTCCTCTGCAGAGATGGCGATGAAGACATTGCGCTGCTTTTCCGGCATCTGGCGCAGAAGGGTCTCGTAGGTGTCTGATGCCATGTTGAGATTGTAGTTGATGGCGTCATCTACCATATCCAGAGTACAGGTACCCTGCTCGGGAGTCTTGAGGAAGAGGACATTCATTACTCGCTGGATGTATGAGGTGACACCACCGAAACGGGCGAAGAGTTCTCCGATAATTGCAGTATCTATATGTTTGTTGCGCTCCTCGAACTTGGCAGTGGCAAACTCCTTGTATTTCTCAATATCCAGTGGCTTCAGGTTCATCAGCGTTACGCTCTGATAGAAAGGGCGGGCAGGGGAAGTGAACATTTCTGCCATCAGATGGCGATGAGAGCCCGAGAAGATGAAGTGTGCATTGGTGCATCGCTGGATATAGGTACGGAGCAATGCCTCTATGCGATTGTCGGCATAGTTGGTGATTTGCTGAAACTCGTCGATGGCAACAAGACATGGCTTGTCGGCTTGGTTGAGATAAGCGAATATCTCATCAAGCGTAATTTCCGGATTCACCATGTTGCCGAGACCTATTCCCCAAACTGGAGCCCCGTTGATATCGAAAGAGATTTCTGAACGGAGAGAAGAGAGTGCTATCAGGAATTTCTCCCAAGCGCTTCTGCCTTTAGGGCGAAGTGCGTCTATGATGGCTTTGCCGAACATATTGACCAGGTCGCTGACGGAATTGGTTGAATAGATGTCTATGATGAAAGTATAATAATCGGGTCACCAGTAAAAGTGTGTGGATTAGGCATAGATCTTCATTAGTCTGAAGAGAAAGAACTTACGGTCAATAATAC
>NZ_JBBNGE010000096.1:0-3811 GCF_040095255.1 Segatella sinensis
AATTCAATGCAATTCTTGCTGTAGTACAACAGTAAGACGATTACTCATGCCCATAGGGGTGCTGAGTAGTTACAATCGCCTTTAAATAAAGGCGGTTCAGAGGGTGTATGGAAATATAGATGGTTACAAATTGCGATTGTTAGACGCCTAGCGGAAAACTCGCTTGCTATACCTTTCTTTCATTCAAATGACGATAGCGCTTGAGTATTTCAATGTTGGAAGAACAGGGAAATAAAGGATGATATCTTACTTTTAAGTTATTTTATCTCAACGAATTTTGTGAATAGAAAAGAAAATTGTATTTTTGCATTGTGATATTATAAATGATCATAATTATGAAGTACGAACAAATTATAGAGGATTTTGATGCCCATATCAATAAGAGTGGGCGTTATACTTATGGTGATTTTTACATAGGCATAACTAATAACGTGGAAAGGCGATTGTTTGAGGAACATCGTGTTCCACGTGAAGGACATTGGTGGGTTTATTCCCCTGCTGATACGGAGTGTATTGCTCGCCAGGTGGAAAAGCATTACTTAGATTGTGGTATGCATGGCTCCTTTGGTGGTGGCAAGGGGGATGGCTCTGCGAATATTGTATATTGTTATGTTATATCTCCAAATACTGTAGAATAATGAGTGGTAAAACAATTGCATCTAGTTTTGGAGAACAGCCAGTAGTTTTGTCCCCCAAAAAGCAAACTCCTGATACTTGTGAGCGAATAGTTGCCTTTCTTGATATTATGGGGTTTAAGGATATGGTGGCTCGCCATTTTGAAACCATAAAGGATAAATTGGAAAAACTTTCTTCTTTTATAGGTGAGACGATGGATGAAAATTATCAATATATGATTTTTTCTGATAGCATCATCCTTTACGCCAAAAGCGATGGAATGGAGGTGTTCAAGTCTTTGCTGACAAAAGTGAGTAAAATTATAGAAAAGTCAATATCCTTAGGTCTGCCTATCAAAGGAGCGATAGCGAAAGGAGAATGTACTGTTAGTTTAAGCTATAAGCCATTTTTCTTTGGACAACCCATTATCGATGCATATACTTTGGAGGAAAATGTGGTGCTCTATGGTGTTGTATTGCATAATACGGTTGAAGATATGGCTTTAGAACTCAGTCGTGTAAATAGTGATTTCGTGTTTGATTTCAATATCCCGTTGAAGGGTGGTAATTCAAATCATTTTGTCTTAAACTGGTTTGGGCAGGACTTGGAGCAAAATCGTTCAAACTTGATGTCTATCAGAACTACTGTTTCTGATTCTCCTAGAAGGTACATAGACAATACATTGAAATGTATTGATGTTGTAACAAAGTAATTGGCATCACAGGCAAGTGGCGATGCTTTGTTCATTGAAGTTGCGCCATGATATAATGGAAGAAGCCAAAGAGGAGATTCTTAGCAACAAGTCGAATATCGATGCAGACACATTAAAAATAGTATATAATCAGGCAAAGAAATTTGTTCCAACCCTGCATCACACTTTCGAAGATTTGCTTAAGCACCATAATAGTATGCTTGTGAAAAAAGCAGATTTTATAGCAAGTGAGTTTGACTAACAGAAACAGACCGATGTGAACGCTCGTTCACATCGGTCTGTTTCTGTTTATGCCCTTCTTGTCAAAACAGTTTGTAGGTGGTGCGGAGCACTTTGAACTCGGTACGGCGGTTCAGCTGGTTGCATATCTCCTGATGCTCCCTGGTCTGCTTGAGGATGAAATCCTGGGTGAGCACATCGTCTTCCTTCAGCCAGGGATATTTCTCCGTGAGCTTCCTGCGGATTGCCTTCGGGCGTTCCTTGCCATATCCCACAGGGGTAAGGCGATCTTTTTCAATGCCGTGAGCTATGAGGTAATCCACTACCGACTGGGCGCGGCGCTGAGACAATCGCTTGTTGTACTCGCTGTTGCCTTTGTAATCGCAATGAGCACTCAGTTCGATGGTTACGTGAGAATTCTCTTTCAGCAAGGCTACGAGCTTATCCAGAGCCTGGGTGCTGGCTGGCGTCAGGGTAGCTTTGTCAAAATCATAGAAGATGTTGTCGATGAGTACTGGGGCTGAGATGGAAGCCAGCGGGAACTGGAGCACGTACTCCTTGCTCTCCTTTGCCGAATCTATCCGCAACTCCTCCTTGTGGTTGAGGAATCCCTTGCAGGAAGCCATCACAAGATAATCTACCTCAGGATGGATAGGCAGCGTAAACGAACCGTCACTCTTGACCGGCAGTTTCCTGTAGGTGCCATCGTTGCCTACTACCATCACCTGTGCGGCAGGAAGTTCATAGCCGTCTTTTTCGTAAACCCATCCCTTCATCGTGGTGACAATCTCCGGATTATTGAAAGAATAGATATGGTCGTAGCCGCGGCCATCCTTTCTGTTGGAAGAGAAGAAGCCACGGTTGTGCGGTCCCTCGAAGGTCATTCCGAAATCATCTGCTTCTGAATTGAGGGGATAGCCGGGATGCTCTATCTTATACTGCTGGGTCTTTTCGTCTATTCGGGCAATGTAGATGTCGAGACCGCCCATTCCGATATGGCCGTTACTGCTGAAATAGAGGTCGCCGTTAGGGCGGAAGGTAGGGAACATCTCGTCGCCCGGCGTATTGATGGGGGAACCGAGGTTTTCCACACCTCCCAGACCTGAAGGAGTGATGCGCACACGCCAGATATCGTAACCGCCCATTCCGCCCGGCATGTCGGAAACGAAATAGAGCCATTCGCCGTCAGGACTGATGGCAGGGTGGGCGTAGGTGCTCAAGGTATCCTGGGTGATTTCCAGCTTCTGAACCTTTCCCCAGGCTGCATCCGAACGGGAAGAGGTGACAATCTGGGCAAATCGGGGAGAGGCTGGATCGGTGACGCATTGGGTGAGATACATCTCCTTGCCATCGGGAGTGAAGCAGCAGGCTCCCTCATCATAGTTGGTATTCAGACCAGTGGCGATGGCTTCCGGTCTGCTCCATTTTCCCTTATCGTCTTTTTCTGAATAGAAGATATCGCCAGCCTTGGTGCCGGTGATTCCGCTGAGTTCATCTCCCTGTGCGTCGTTGCGGGTGGAGGTGAAGTAGATCTGTTCGTATTCATCGCCCAGAAGCATCGGTGAATAATCGGCTCTTCGGGAGGTGAAGACATCCATCTTTTTTACCTGATATCTGCTTCCGCCTTTTTTCCAGCCGGGAGCCATCTGGGCAGATTTCAATCCGTTCTGGGCTAGGATATTGTCGGGCATGGAATCCACGAGGATTTTGAATTCCTTTTCTGCCTGCTTGTATTCGCCGTTTTTCAGGAGCAGACGGGCGTAAGCCAGACGGTCATCGAGTGAAGCCTGGTTATAGCGGATGGCATTGCGGTAAGCATTCACAGCCTTGGGGGTGGAGTTGATCTTGTTGTAGCAGCGGGCCATCTTCAAGGCTAGCTTTCCCCGGTTTTCACGCTCCTTGGGAGGTGTCTTGGTGTAGGCTTGCTTGAATTGGTCGGCAGCATCATAGTATTCGCCTAAAGAAAGGAACTTTTCTCCCTTCTTCAGGTTCTTGTCAATGCCGCAGCTTATCAGAAGGAGGCAGCAAAAGGCTGTTATGATTTGGTAATATCTAATCTGCTTCATACTGGAACAACTTAATTATTTTACTGAACTTTCGCAAGCAACTCTCCCACACGCCCTGAAAGGGCAGAAGCAAGTTTTTGGCAGCACGCCCTGAAAGGGCAGAAGCTCCTAGCCCAGGGCAGCGCCCTGAAAGGGCAGAAGCTCTTAGCCCAGGGCAACGCCCTGAAAGGGCAGAAGCTCTTAGCCCAGGGCAACGCCC
>NZ_JBBNGE010000097.1:0-3763 GCF_040095255.1 Segatella sinensis
GGCAAAATCCTGAGCAACTTTTTGTTGCTCAGGAACTTATAAATAAAGTTAAATTATAGTGTTGCGGAATTAAGGCTTAAGGAAAATAAAATCTTCCCTTAAGAGATTTTTCACCGCATTTAACTTGTAAAGCTATTTTGTTAAAACAAATCGCTATGGGTTCCATTGTTGAGAAACAGCAAGGTTAGTTTTTCATCGTTTTGTTCCCACAGCATCAACCAATCTGGGGTTATGTGACACTCCGAGATACCGCAAAAAGAAAATATGCGGCTCTCAGAATTGAGAACCGCATATTGGATTCTATTTTGATTCCAATCGTTAATTGCCTTTTCGATGGAGAAAGGCTACTGCGGAAATCTTTATAGTATTTGTCTGTTCTTATTTTCTCATTTTATTACCCTCTATTTATTCTTTCCACCAACTCATTAGGTGTAAGTATTTCCATTTTAGAGAAACCAAACCATTTTTTGCCCAGATCCTTGATAGAAGCACCTATATGATAAACGTCATCATCTATGCAAAGAAAGCGGTCATGTGATAAACGGAATGTTTCTACAGCTATTGGTGCATATTGAGCGTTATGGCGGTCAATGTCAAGTTGGAAATGACGACTTATCTGCTGAGTATAGATGACAGCAGTCACTTCAGGTCCTCTTTTGTCTAGTAATGTAAGTACAGTTTCATCCACATAGTTGTCGATAAGAATAATGCGCTTTTTTGCGCTCTTAATCAAATCGGAAACGAAAGTATAGGCATCATAAATTTGCCCATTATAGAATACTCCTTGCTTCGGTTTCGTATTGCCCTCGTCCAATCTGCGGAACACCTCATCAATACGCTTATTGGTTGCCTCTATGTGCTTATCGGTATCTTTACCATGAAGTGACGCATGGAAACAAATGCTCGCATAATCTGAATGTTTACCTCTATGGCTGTTTTCGAACGAAGGACACTACTAAGCATTGCCACGCCTTGTTCTGTAAAGGCATAAGTTGAGTATCGGTTACCACCTCTGCCGTTTGAGGTCACAAATTGTGACCTCAAACATTCTTCTTTACTCAATTCAAAGCGAAAATCGTTTGGAAATCGCTCTATGTTACGCTTAACGGTTTGATTAAGGACTTTTGTCTCTACACCATATAAGGTGGCTAAATCTTTATCAAGCATAACTTGTTGTCCTCTAATTACTTTTATTAGAGGTTCTATGTTACTTGCAAGTTTATGGTCATCATATTTTGTGACATCCATTTTGGACCGGTCACAATTTGTAACCAGTTCATCTTTGTCTTGATGTTCTATGTTATTTGCCATTTTACATTCTTTGTTGTTTATAAGGTCGTGGACGCAATATTGCTATTCAGGGACAAAGAAAATGCAAACGAGCGCAAAGAAAGCTTGCTTTCAATTTGCCGAGTGCAGCTTTTCTTCTGCAAAGATACGACTTTTCCTCGTAACTTCCAAGGTTTTAGGGAAAAAATACTTGAAAAGGGGGTGGAGAAAAAGAAAATAGGCGACTCTCAATTCCGGGAGCCGCCTATTGATATTTAGTTTATTTGATGAAGCAAATGTTTACTTCTTAGTCATTATTGCATATGCCTGACCAGAACAGAGAGCATAGAGTTTTATGTCGTATGTTCCTGCTTCAATGTTCAAGTTACCACTCTTTGGACTCATATCCAACGAGAAGAGAGAATTGGCGGAATTGGTACCCCAATTGATATCCCATTTATCGTTTGCACGGAACTTGATATTTCCATCGTTCAATTTGATATCTTTGATTTCCCAACAGCCTTCAACTGCGTTGTATGTCATGTCAGTATCATTGTCCCATTTTCCAGGTGTGGCATCACCTATAACACCAATAGTTGTGATGGCTGTCAGATTAGCAGTCTTATTCTCTGTATTGTAATCTATCCAATAGTAACCGGCTGGTTCAGAAACGGCAATCTCTTCTCCGTTGATCTTCAGTGCTCCCTTAATATAAGCACCACCGCAATAATTGTTACCATCAGATGTTCTCAACATCAGTTCGCTATTACCAGATACTGCAGAAATATAGTCAGGGTAGTCAACAGGAGTAATCTTGTATGATGAGTACATCATGTTGATTTCAATCTTGATATATTTCTTGTCGGTTGAAACTTTAAAAGAACCATCATTTCCGATATGTTCACGAGTGTCAAGGCTTTCTTCTACGTCGACACCATTAGAGCCATTACCCTTGGTTGTTCCTAAAACATGTTTCCATTCATTCTTATTGGCAATTTCGTCACATGTTTCTCCACTACCAATTCCAAACCATGTATCACCACCGGCATTGGCAGGTATGACTGCTGTGAAAACTGGGTCGTCGTAAACATCTGCGTGGGTGCGGATAAATTTCTGCTTCTTAGTTCTTGCAGATTCAGCCCAGTCTAATGTTCCACCAATTACATAATAAGTTGACGCAATTTCTGGGGCATCTGGCTTTGCCTTTATGATAAAGTTTTCTGAGTCAAGGAAACTTGCATTGGTATTACCATTCATGGAAAGAGTGGCTCTAACTTTTGCTTGGATGTCATTGACAACTGGTTTCTTACCATAAGTGTTCTCTACGAATTTCTTGAAATCTGCGTATTTGACCTTACCGGTAGACCCCATCTTAAGTACTTCCGTTTTCTGCTCGTTGTTCTTCTTATAGTTGATTCGCAAAGTATATTTTGGCGTATAGGCAGTATTAGAAGATGTAGGTGCCTTTGTGATGTTACAAATCTGTACAGAGTCTGTACTTTCTGTAATCTGTGCGAAATCAATAACATCTACAGCTGCAACGCTACCATTGCCAAAAGCTACAGCTTCGCCTTGTGGGTTTCCTGGCTGCTCTGACCAATCGTTGAAACTGTCATCACAAGAAGCAAGGGCAAATGTTGCTAAGCCTGCTAATAAATATGATTTGATTTTCATAATTGTTTCTTTATTTAGGGGGAGAGGAGAACAAACTCCTCTCCCTGAGTTTGATTAATTATTTTTGCTCAACAAAAGAGTATGCACCTGAGATGTCGTTGAAGTATACCTTGTAGGTACCCTTATCACATGGAATTGATACGCCATCATCCTTGTTGCTAATAGCACATGGGAAGATAGAACTGCCCCATGTTGCCTCACCGGAAGTGAAGGACATCTCTGTCTTAGCTGACAAAGTGATTTCTGCATACCAGTCATGATTTGGAACACCATCAATTGTTGTAATTGGTGACATCTCTGTATCACCAATCTTCATAGTGGTGTAGTCTACAACTTCTCCCTTGTAATACTTATAGTCTGCGTTGTAAGGTGAAACCTTCAATTTATGCTCTTTAGTATTTACCTCGAGTACATAATAACCTGGATCTGCTACAACCAAGTTGCCTGTGTCATCGCCACCATCACGGTATTTGAAGTCTTCACCACCATCCTTTGTGATGTTTCCACCACCTATACCGTAGTTCCAGTTGGTCAAACCCTTAGGGGCAATAATCTTGAATTCACCGGCTTTGAGGTAACCTGTATACTGAACAATACCGTCACCGGTAAACTTGTCGTAAGATTCACCTTCTTTTACGTACATAGGCATCATGCCAATACCTATCTTGCTAGGATCATTGTCCCAATTACCATTGGCAATAACACCACCAGTAAGATACCAGAATTGTGGCAAACTCTCTTTGATCCTTAATTCCGCAACACTATAATTTAACTTTATTTATAAGTTCCTGAGCAACAAAAAGTTGCTCAGGATTTTGCC
>NZ_JBBNGE010000098.1:0-3721 GCF_040095255.1 Segatella sinensis
CTTATGTTGCTAAGAGAAAGTGTATTTCTCAAAAGCGAGTGCAAAAGTACTAACTATTTTTCATTCCACCAAATTTTCCGAGAAGAAAGTTGCATTTTTCTTTCGAATTTAACATTCATAAACATAACGAAGCTCTAAAACAGATCTTTCTCCTTATTATATATAGGCACATAAAATACATTTGTGCTCGGACACACATGTGCATTTTAATGCCAGCAAAACTAAAACCTTTACTATGTTTCAGCAAATTCCAACAACAAAAGAAGAGATATTCTGGTACTTTCCACAAAAAAGAGGCATATAATTTGGATATTACAGTATTTCTTCGTATTTTTGCCTTGCCTAATCAAGAGTTTTTAATTATATAAAAGGAGAAAAGTATCATGAAGATAATCGTTTCACAAGAAATAGAATCCGTATGTCCTACTTTTGTAGGTGCATGCGTAGAAGCTTATGTGGAGAACTCACCTTACTGCAAGGAACTTTGGGATGAGATAAATGCGCTCGGAGAAAAGTTTAAAAGTTCTCTCACAACAGAATCGCTCAAGGAGATAAGCGGTATTGCTGCAACAAGAAAGGTATATCGTGCCTGTGGCAAGGACCCCTCACGCTATCGCCCGGCATCTGAAGCCCTTATCCGCAGAATACTGCAGGGCAAGGAACTCTATCAGAGAGATACCTTAGTTGATCTGGTAAACCTGGCAAGCATAGCCTATGGCTATAGCATAGGTGGTTTTGATGCCGACAAGTTCGAAGGCGACACGCTTACTTTAGGAGTTGGCAAAGAAGGCGAGCCTTACGAAGGTATAGGAAGAGGAATGATCAATATAGAAGGCTTACCAGTATATAGAGATAGAATGGGAGGTGTAGGAACTCCTACCAGCGACCACGAACGTACAAAAATGACACTCGGCACCACTCACCTCGTGGTTCTCATCAACGGATATGATGGTGACGAACAACACGTACGTGAGAATGCCGAGTTCATTCTGCAACTCTTAAGCAAATATTGCAAGAGCAGCGGTGGAAGTTATTTTATCTATCAATGATTTGCCTTCAACTCCTTGTCCCATTCCAGGAGTCGCTGATACTCTTTCTTGGTAATTCGCATAAAGCTACCATGCTGAGGACCCGTTACGCCCTTGATATCAACAGGATCTGAGAAATTGCGGAGATACTTATCTGCCTTGCAGATACGATAGTGCTTAGGCTGATCGCTATACTGGATATAAGCTACACGCCAGGTATCATCGCCCATCAACTGGAAGGCAGAGCTACCTTCGCAATTCTTCTTGCCTTCGAAACTTACGTAGTCATCCTCTACCGGTTCGCCCCATCCGTGGTTCAAGTGCTTGCTGGTAGCAGTATAGATACCAGGTTTTCCACCTTCCTTCTTGATAAGCATGTGGTAAAGACCATCGCTCTTCAGGAAGTTGATGTCAGCATCAATGGTAGCATATCCCCAATCGAAGAGAAGCTTTGGGGTAGTAATCTTGGTGAATGACTTGTCTGCATAGCTATAATACATCCGATCATATTTTTCTTCCGCACGGTTAAGCATAGAATAATAGATCATGTATCCACCCTTCTCACCATTTTGCCAACGATAGTCAGGATCCCAGAAAATCTGAGGAGCCCAGACACGGTTGATGGTACTCCAATCCTTGTAAGGAGACTGAGCGGTAGCTGCATCACAGAAATTCTGCATACCCTTACGATAATCGAAAGTTACACTGGTCCAGTGAATGAGATCATCACTCTTCAAGAGATCAATACCATAGTTATCCCACTTATGGCTTTTTGCCACACACATATCCGTGGTCACCATAATATATCCCTTTCCATTATGGGTACGGGTGATATAGGCGTCACGGGTTCCTCCTTCGATACGCGCATGCTCAGCAGGATCGAAGATAGGTTTACCATCATTAATGTCCTGATAGTTGTAGCCATCACGAGATACTGCATACGCGGTCCACTCTCCCTTATCACTCATGTGACAATAGAGATAACCATAATCACCCTTTACTAAATTCTGTGCTGTCATTGGCATGAAAGCTGCCAAAGCCAGGAGTACTGTTGATAATTTCTTCTTCATTATTTTTTTATTTTGTTAGTTGACAATTACAAGATGATGCTGCAAAATTACAACATATTCCTGAAATTACCAAGCCCTAAAGCCCATATAGCTATCAAAATGAAGAAAAGTACTCCTTTTTGAACGATTTAGTACCTTTTATACCTGGTCACTACAATTCTATGGTTCTACAGTAACCATCGTTACTTTTTACTTCAACCGCATGTTCATTCCACCCGTATATGTATTTATATTCCGGAGGCAGGATGATATTACCCCTCCTGTCCAATAGTCCATACAAACATTTCTGTATGCCTATCCTGCATTGGGCATAATCACCTCGGAAGTTAGAGATATGCGCGTAAATAGGTTTCACGATGATGTCGTTCATCACCTTCAGTCCCCATCTGCCATCCTGCTGGAAAGGTTCTACATTCTTCAGATATTCCTTCAGTTGTTTGGCTGTCATTTTCTTCCTTGCCGTATTCGCCTTCTTCACCGTTACCATCTCATCATTCACGGCAATGATGTTCTGAATCTTCTTCACATAGGTTGGAATGATACCCTTGCCTGCCCTCAAGCTAGCAAACATACTCTCCCAGTTGCGAGGCTTGTCAGGCAAGCCGAACTTGCGGTAGTTACCTACGTTGTCGATAATCATGCACACCTTATCCTTGTTCTCATGGTTGATGCGCAACCCACGCCCCACCATCTGCAGATACTTGGCTAGCGACAACGTAGGACGGGCCATCTGGATAAACTCCACGTCAGGACAGTCAAAACCCTCATCGAAGAGGTTCACGTTCACCAGACAGTCTATCTCGCTGCGTCTGAAATTGAATGGAGAGCACCCTTATCCTTACTTTCGCTTTCAGCTCCATTTCCTTCTCCCCATAGTCCAGGCAGAATCTGTCGAGCGTCTGCTGCATCTGCTCCACCAGTTCACGGCGGTGCGCCACAATCCACACTTCGCCCGTGTCATGGTTATCAAGAAACCATTTCACCACAGCCGCCATCACAAAGGTCTTTCCCGTACCAGTCGGCATCTGCACCATCACCGAACTGCCTACCTTCTCCTTCTTCCCATTCTCATTATAGAATGTACTGGTAGAAGAAGAGGTCAGCACATTGATGATATCCTTCAGCATCCTCTGCTGATAATCAAACAGCTTGATTTTCTTCATCAAAAGAAATTATATGAGAAGACAATAGCCAACAAGATGAGCCGAGCTTTTATTCAAAGCTCAACCCATCTTATCGTATATAATTAAAAATCTAAAGTCTTATCCTTTTGTGTTTTCCAAATTAGTTTTTTTATCTTATATATCCCAACAGATCAAGATACATCATCCTTGACTCTAAGTGTTCATCTTCAGGAATATGATTCGCCTCTTTCTCCAAACTCTCAGTAGAGTACAAGAATTTGAAGCCATTCTTTTCATAAAAATGAAGCACATTCTCCTTATTGTAAGCATCGACAACAATGAAGCGGCAACCTGTCTTATTGTCAGGATGAACAAACCACGACGCTATGTATTCAATCACTTGTGAACCAACAGACAAAACTGTTCCTTGAAACTCCTTTGCCACACCAAGTCTTCCAATCAATACTGCAGGATAACTCCTTGTTCTCTTTGAATTCGG
>NZ_JBBNGE010000099.1:0-3695 GCF_040095255.1 Segatella sinensis
TAACGTTTACTCTATAAACGTACACCTGCTTGCTTTTATTGTGCTATGCTATCCACACGCTTTTGCAAGTGACCCGATGATATCCCTATCTTATGGGGACAGTATCAGTTTTGAAAACGGACATTAAAGGGGTAGGCTTCCACATTCCATAAGAAAAAGGGAGGGGATTTGCGGCAAGCATTCCCCGATATATTAAGGTGTAAATTTGCAGGATATGAGCTTGAACAAAAATACAAACAAAAAACATCGTAAAAGTTTAAAGACTGTCAAAAGATTCTCTTTCGCTTGAAAATTCCTTTTAAAATGCCTATATTTGCAATGCCATTAGAAATGACGGCAGACATAATTAGGAAGCAACTATGCTTTGTTCCATCTGAGAACCTGGACAATTCACAGTACACAGGAACGACAGCTCTAATTGTTTGTCTAAATATGTATTCACGTATCCATCCCGCTTCTGTGGGAAGGGTATCTCTATACATTCATTGATGCAAACAGGGGGATAATCCTTATACAAAGCAAGTATCCCCTTACTAATCATAAAAAATCACCCAGAAGAAGGTTTTCTCGAAACTTTTAGTTAACTTTGCAACCGAATTATCAACCCAGTCTGAGTAACATGGATTCATATTCTGGAATCATCATAGAAGAAAGTAGAAGGTCTGAACAATTTTCAGACTTTACGCCCATACCTTGCAAAGGTTTCAACATTCTTTGTAAGGCAAAGCGCTATGGCAGATGGTGGGTGCTCAAAGGCCTAAAGAAGCCCTATCGCCAAGACGGAAACTACAAGAACTTGCTGCACAAAGAGTTCGATATCCTCATATCCCTGCAGCATCCCAACATCGTATCAGCCTATAGTATGGAAGATGTACCCGAAATGGGTATCTGCATCGTGATGGAATGGATAGATGGTATCACGCTGGAACACTGGAGCGGCAGCAAGACTGAAGGAGAAGCTATTTTCCTCCAGCTACTTGATGCAGTGCATTACATCCACGCCAAGCAGATAGTACACAGAGACTTAAAACCTTCCAATATCATGATTACCCATAACGGCAATCATGTAAAGCTCATCGATTTCGGACTTTCAGATACCGACGACTTTGCCATTCTCAAACAACCAGCCGGCACACCGGGCTACATCTCACCTGAACAGATTGTATCCCAACAGGCAGACATCCGCAACGACATCTTCAGTATCGGTTGTATTCTGGAAAAGATACTTCCAAGCAAACCGTATACTGCCATCATCAAACGATGTAAGGCTCCCATAGCCCAGCGATATGCCAATGTTGACGAACTCAAAGCCGATTTCATGGCTCGCAGAAACAGGCATCTATCCGGTATCAAGCGTATCGGAATCGCAGCTTTGGTCTGTATCATCTTATTAGGTTTCATCAGTTACCCTTTACTGCATCAGCAGGAAAAGAGCATTAGCATCACCCCGGCACATCACGAAGCCAAGAAGGATACTGTCATCCGCCAGCAAGCCAAGAAGCCTGCCCCACTTTCCAATGGCCGGAAATCCCTGCAGCCAACAGCTACCGAGCCATCTTCTGCATCCCATTTACAAAGCGCCGAACTCATATCCAAGGGAAAGAAGACTATCGACAAGATGTGGAAGGAATCCGGCATAGACACCATCCGGTCTGTTGTGAAAAAGAGCGAGGCATACTTTCAGTTTGTAAATAAGAGTAATGAATTCATCACAACGACTTATCCACAGACATTCTCTAAGGACATAGACGGCAAGAAAGCAGATATCATCTATGAACTGTCCTCTTATACCACTGAGAGATATGTGAAGCCAACCCTGTCGAGTTTTCAATCTTCCAAATAATGCTCCACGATGATGCCATTCTTCTTACCTATGGCATAAGTGACCGGCTCCCTATCTCCATGTTTCCAGCCATGAAGATAAGCAGGCTCATGATTGATAAAATGACGGCACTCAAAAGTATCATCTTTCGCCAATCTGGTATTTTCTGATGACACCACCTTGAAACTTCCGTTTCCCTGATACCTGATGATGCAGGTTCTGTCGGGCAGCCAGGAAAGTTTGAGCATCTGTCCCTCATAAAGATCATCGCATGAGATTTCCTTGCCGATAACCATCTGGCTCTGCCGTTCTCCCGTCCCTTGCGACAATCCGAACTCCTCAAAGTCCGCATAACCGAGAAAATTAGCCAGCACATTCTTGGTAAACTTACTGGCAGAAACCCCTTCGCTCACGTATCCCCAGAACCGTCGCAGCGTAGAGGCACTCACCCTTTGCTGGGTACGTTCCTCCACCTTTTCGCTCAACCAAACGAAGTCGCGGGGCACAACCATCTTGCGTCCCACCATTTTTTCTATCATTTCACGTAATATCTGTTCCATGCTGCAAAGATACTGAAACAAATCCAACCCACACACAAAAAAGCCAATATTTCGACTAAAAACGCCCTATATTTTGAACTTGGAACGGAATGGAACGCTGAAAAAGCAGAAAAAACACCTATTTTTGCAAAAAAATCAGCTCACAATGAACAACTTTAGAAAAAAAATGGTATATTTGCAGTGCTGTTCTAAACAAGCAGCAGACATGTTAAGGAAACAACCATGCTTGGTTCGTACTGAGAATCTGGACAATTCATTGTACACAAGAACGAAGACAGAAGTTGTTCACCCAATCGTGTATTATTGTATCCATTCCGCTTCGGCGGGATGGGTATCAACATATACCCATTGGTGTGAGCTGATTTTCATTCTTTGTGTACAGGTAGTCCAGAACCTTCAGAACAGAATGAAATTGGTTCGCACCTTTTTTTGTGTCTAAATCTTTAAAACAATTTTAACAATGAAAGAACTGACAGTAACTACTCAGCACCCCTATAGAAAACTTCTCGTTAATAAAGCATAAACTTGATTTTGCTTATTTTCATCATCATTACAAACTCTTTAATGATTGAGTCGGTGAGGACGTAGGTTGTTTAAAACAGCTCATTTTGCGAGTTCTTTTTCGGTGATGCTGCCAGCAAGTCTCCTTTGGCTATTATCGCCCTTCAACAATTTATCTGGCAGGAGATACGTTTTTGCATTTTCCACAAGTCAAAAGTCTGCGTTAAGGGATGTAAATCGTGATTTTGCCATGTGGATAAAAATGCTTATCTTTGCACCAAAAACAATGGCAAACGACTGTACTGACATAGATATTGTTTTGCGCCGGATAAACCAGCGTCTGCGCAAGCTTGAGAAGTCCGACTCCGAGAAGACAGAGGAGATCGGACGCCTCAATCGTGTCATTAACCAGAAGGACGTAGAGATACATAATCTAAAGACAGAACTTGTCGTTGCTAAAGAGCGCATCAAGGAACTCGAGGAAGCTGCTGACGATACGTCAAGTACACCAGGGAAGCCCGAGAAAAACAGCAGCAACAGCAGTATCCCTCCATCCCAAGAAAGTATCGCTTCCCGTGAGCTGCGCAGGACAAAGTCTCTTCGCAAGCCAAGCGGAAAGCCGAGCGGTGGACAGCCTGGCCACAAGGGTCACACACTGCAGACTATAGCAGAACCAGACGTAATTGTAAAGCACGAACCCGTCTATTGTAAATGCTGTGGTCGGCTCTTGATTGATGACCCCACTTTAAAAAGGAGCATATTTTGAATCCAGTCTGACCAGTGTGGTCATTCTGAGTGAAACATAGCAATCG
>NZ_JBBNGE010000009.1:0-95674 GCF_040095255.1 Segatella sinensis
GAAAAGAAAATCCATGCTACACCCAAATCATACCTCAAAAAATCTGGATATTGGAAATCAGGGAGTTACATGACGGGTGACTGCAATGTGGGTTAAAAAGCGGGGTGGGGGATTTGGCCTGTTCAGCAGAATTGTTTCATTTAAATGGTCTGTTCCGCAGCAGAATTCTTTCTATATACAATTTTGTATGGGTTTATCAGTAGTTGCTTGTCGAAAAAACAGATCTGTATCTTTTCAGCTTTCCCAAGAAAAAGTTTGTTATCAGGAAACAACACTGATGTTTTATTGAGATAGTCAGGATGTGGCCAGACTCTGATTGCACTAAAGTTGAAGTTTCCTGTCTTCTTCAAGTATTTAAGCACAACAGGAAAACTCACCCGAGATAAATTTCTTTTTTCTTTTATCAAGTCCGCACATTTAATAAACTCATCGAACTGGTCAACATTGCCTACCAAATCATATAGCAGAGGCGAATGCTGGTCGTATGTAGTGTGACAAATGATATAACCATTCCGGTTATAAACATTATTCCCCCACCAATGAGCATCACAAATTCTAGTATCCCAAAAATAGTATCCGCTACCTAACCACGGCTGTTTACTACCCTTCTTCAGGATACCATTAGGATATGTAACAGAACAAAAATAGGGACCATGCTGCTCCACTTCCTCATAGTTCTGCCTATCCTCGAGCGTCTGGTATATTTTCGTGGTCTTCATATCATTTATTCTACAATAGTTGTTTTCTCCTTCAAGCTCTCTGTAAGCCCCATAAGATTAACAGTAGGCAAGACTACGGGTCTTACATTAGCTTGCAGAGAAAGCGTACTTACAAATGCTCTGATATACGGAAATACGATAGCAAGACAATTTGGGTAGAAGTATTCCGGTATTTCGGAAATCTTAATGCGATCCTCAAAAGAAAACAATGCTACACACGAAACACAGATTACCTCTGTACTTGTTTCCTTACATTCCACCTTAACATCAAAATCCAATTCATAGGTTGCCTCCTTCTGATTAAACATACCTCTAGGGTTGAATACGATATTCAACTCTGCCTTACTAGGTATATTGAAATCCAATGACGCCTTTGTAAAGTGATATTCTTCTAATTTAAAAGCTGGCTTATTCATCATATTTTATGCTGCAAAAAAATACAGAGCGTCTGCATCTATCCTCTCCATAGCAGAATCTACAGACACGTCAAACTTATGCGTATCCAATTTCTTATCAGAATCAGAATACAACACATCTACACCAAATAGTTCCTTCACATATCTGGCGTACTCAATGACATCGGGACCAATCTCATTGAGATTCTCTACTTCTTTCCAATCATTGTCGAGAACTCCCTTCGGGGTATTCTCGAAATAATCTTTAAGACTTTCAAAAAGATTTCCCATATTTTTCCTTAATTTATTATTTATTATTCTGTTGTTTCTTTGTTATATTGTATTTTTTCTCCGTTGCAAAGATAGTGATTTTCTGCGATATATCATCTTTTTTATCTTATTAGTTACTTAGTTATACCAATTTTTAACACAAAATATCATAGAAAAGTCATAAAGTGGTGTGTGACGAGTTTAAAACTAGTATTAAACTCGTTTAAACACTTTATATTCCTATAAGCCACAGGTAGTAGCAGTATCTTCTGTTAACTAGCTTGTCCGTAGCGTCGGATATGCCTTTTCCTCCGTTAGGCGTCCAGGCGGATTTGCAATCCGCCGTCAAACAATGACCTAACCTCTTTATGCTCTGGGGATAACATATTCCCTGCAATCAGACTGTAGCCGGCATATCGATGGGATAGGGGGCAAATCTCCCAGCCCGCAGTTTGCAGGTTGGGGGAATATCAAGGATACCGGAAAGTAAGAAGGGTCTATACGCCACCTTTTCATCGTGGCATATAGACCCTTGTTGTTTCTCCATGAGGTGCGGTAAAAGTCACTGTATTAAGGACTTATACAACATACTTTTCTTGTTCAGCAGCAAACGCCAGCATATAACTTATCTATTGGAAATATCAAATCCCAATTCTTTCCCCAAACGATATTACCAAACTCTATCTTGAACTTTTTGAATTTGTTTTCATTCAAGTAAGAGTTATATTGCGGATGTGGGTGATTTCTGATAAAAGCACCTACATCTATCGTCTTAATGGTATCATCATTAAAGTGTAATTCAACTTTTAATGGCGCCACATATTTTGCAGAAACGATACTTAAATAATCTCCCCATAAGCACAGGTTCTGCAGCCTGGCTTATAGGGAAATCTTGTATAATGCTCCTTTAATTTTTATTTGGCATTCAATGATCTAGCGGGAGGAGTCAGCTTTCGTCCGGCTCTCCCAGATATTCAAAGATTACAGCTACCTGTCGGGGCGAAAAATATTGGCAGCCAACCAGGTATCCCTGCTTCTTCAACTCATCCCATAAAGGAATGCAACGCTTGATCCAATCCATCAGATGGCGGCGAGCTGTCGCCTTGCTGGTGGCTTCCGGAAAAAAGAGCAAGCCCAATTCCGTCTTGCTATACATACGATTCGATATTTCCATAAGCAAACTTCATCTACGCATGATGATCCTTGAAAAAGCCATCCAAGGCCTTGGCTATATAGGCACCGGTTCTGATCTTTTTATGCTCCACTTCACATTTGTGCAGGTAATAATCCTTGCGGATAAACCAGTCGTTCAGCTCGCCTAGCATGTCGAGAGAAAGTCGGTTGCTCAACTTGACAGCACAGCTTTCTTCTACTTTGTAGCTGAGTATCAGTCTTATTTTCAGTTTGATGCGGGCTACTACCAACTCCTCCGGAATCTTGCCGCCATCCGTTGTGTCTCCAGTACTTCTGCGGTCGTGAAGCGTAAAGGTGATGTGATCCGGCATGTGATGATGCTTCTTTTCTCCCTCTTCACGGAAGAAGGCTTGGTAGGTGAGATAGAAGTCGATGATGTGGTGATTGTAGAGGCGCTTCAGGTCTTTGCAGGCAAAGCGGATCGTCTTACGTTCCAGTTCCGACCACGAAGCATAGTAGTCTTTTCTGCCATGCATCAGCGCCATCAGGTTTTCAGGCTTGATCATAGTGTAGCCTTTCATCGCCCAGCAGTTGGAAAGGAGATAGAGCTTGATGCTCGATGCACTTTTGCACTTCTGAACTACATTCAGATCAATCTTGCTGGCACCCTTGCTGAAGCTGTAGAAGAATCGGAGCTGATTGTTGCCGAAGATGAACTTCGCCATCCATCTGCCCTGGCGGTTCTTATATACCTCGCTCTCAAACAGGCAGTCGAAGAGGCGATAACCCGTCTGATTGCCCACCTTGAAAGGCAGTTCGATAGGTTTTCTCGGCATCTGGGTAATCACCTGTCGCAACTGGGCGCAGTGCTTGCCTCCGGTGATGTCCAGCTCGGAGAGCTTCATCTCCACAATGGTGTGACCTGCAGCCAGTTGCTCAGAAGTGAAATAGAATCCGTTGTGGCTCACACGCTTTGGGATGACGTAGTTGACAATCACCTTCTGTGCATGCTTGATGAGCTGCAACATAACTTTTAGTTCCACAATGGAATAATCATTGTGGGAAAGCCCTTGCACTCCTAAGAGTGTGATGATGTCCTTTTCTGCTGGTGCAGAAGGGAAAGGTTCGGCCGATAGGGTCGAGTCTGGTTTGAACTTAATACTCATTACTATCTTTACTTTAAGATTGTTAGCGACCTGTCCAGAACTGTGGGCGAATCGTAGTTGTTTATTATTAAAGACGGCATGGAGTCAAAGTGGGAAAATAATACTGACTGAAGAAAACATTGACCTTAATAATAAGGTAATTGGCGCGCTTCCTCAACTTTATCCAAATTTGCCTACTTCTCTTCCACGCCGTTGTTTCTGAATCGAAACAACAGGCATAGAATGCCCGGTAAGCATTTCAATTTGGATTCTCTAAAAAGGGGGCCAACCCTTTGTACTTAGAGTGTATTATTGAAGTTACTTACAAAAAGCTTTTCCAATACATTGTATCGGGATGAGAAACACGTTCTCTGAGCTTTACGAATGCAAAATTACAACTTTTTTCTGAAACGAACAAATTTTTTCTCAAAAAAAAGCAGAAAAATAATCCTCCTCACGCATTACGTATGATGTAGATAGATATAAAACGTATTCATTTCCCCTATATATGTATAATGTATAAGGAGAAAATTTTTCGTAACTTTTTGAACTGCAGAATGTTGTAATGCTAGATGTCGCTTTGGTAGTGGCTGGAATTCTTCCGTTATTCTGTAATTAGCCCTGAGGGTATTCCAAACTTGCTCTGATAGTGGTATTATTTTGCGGATTTGCCCTGATTGTGATATGCTCTCTTTTCAGATGTCCATCGTTTTTATCAGTGATGACAGTCGCTCCTATCAGCGATAGCCCTCGTTCCTATCAGCGGTGGCTGCCGCTCCTATCAGCGATACCCATCATTCCTATCAGCGTGGTCTGTCGCTCCTATGAGCGATACTCATCTTTCCTATGAACGACTCTCTTCTTTCCTACGAGCGATTGGCGTGCCTGATAAAAGAGTGCAAAAGTGAACATAAGAAGGCGAAAGAGTGCAGAAGACGACGGAAGCGGACAAAAGTGTGCAGATGCCCCCTCGCCGGTTTCGTAACTTTGCCATTGCATTCGGGAAGAGTCCGATGCACGAACATTCTATCACAATTTAAATTTTTAGTATTATGTCAGTTAGTTACAGTTTGGTAAAGTACGTTCCTAAGTTTGGAAAGAATGCAGGTAAGGGTAAGTTTTATGCCCGTGCCCAGGTGAACGAGAAGACTTCGCTCAAGAAGTTCTCTAAGATGATTGCGATGCAGACCACGGTTACCTACGCAGATGTCACCGCAGTATTGGTAAGTGCGGTAGAGAATCTGATACTGGAGCTTCAGCGTGGTAACCAGGTGGAGTTTGGCGACTTGGGCAAGTTCCGTCTGCAGATTGTCAGTGATGGTGCTGACAGTGCCGCTGATTTCAAGAGCGACATTCATATCAAGGGTGTCAACGTCCAGTATGCTCCAGGTCCGGAACTCTATTCTGTATTCCAGAATATGGAGTTTGTACAGGTAGCATCCCGTGCAGTACAGCGTGCCGCATTGAAGGCTGAGAAGGAGGGTGCCAAGACGATCGACATCGAGGAGGCAAAGAAGGCTGCCAGCAAGAAGCAGAATACTTCTGGAGACAGTTCTGCAGGTGGCGATTCTTCTACCGACGGCGAGCATACCTCTGGTGGCAGTACAACGGGTGGCAGTACAACGGGTGGCAGTACAACGGGCGGCAGTACTGATGGTGAAGGCTCTGATGGTGACAATGTAAGTTTGTAGAACCATTGCATCATGGCATCATGGTAAGTATCATTTAATTTTATTCATTTAAATCTTTAAAATCTTTAGCGTATGACAGAAAAGAAGAGACAGACACTGAACGAGGTCATCAAGTTTGTGGTGACAGTATTAACCGCCCTGCTTGGGGCACTGGGTGTATCATCGTGCACCCTATAGAGAGGAGGACGGCTTATGAGAAAGATTGATATGATTGTGGTGCATTGCAGCGGTAGCCGCTGCAATCACCGTTACACTCTGGAGCAGTTGCGCCACGACCATGTGGTGGTGAATGGTTGGCGCGACATCGGTTATCATTTTTACATCACCCAGGAAGGTGTGGTTTATCCCTGCCGTCCGGTGGAGCGGATGGGTGCTCATGCCTTGGGCTACAATGCTCATTCCATCGGTATCTGCTACGAAGGCGGTTTGTCGCCGAGCGGTTGCATTTCTGATACCCGCACGCCAGCCCAGAAGGAGGCGATGAAGCTTCTCATCCTCCGTCTTCACCGTGAGTTTCCGGCCATCAAGACCATTCTGGGTCACCGCGATTTGCCGGGCATGCAGAAAGCCTGTCCCTGCTTCGATGCCACGAAGCTTCAGCCTCTGCTGGCTTCATAGCATCTCATGAAATTCCCCCAACCTGTATGTTCTGGCAGGATGGGGAATTTAGTATTATTTGACCAATAATGATGTTAATTTCATTCAAATATTTGGCGTTATCAAGATTTTGCAGTATATTTGCATCCAAAAGAATTTAAATGTGAATCAAATGGTTAAGCAATTATTAAATTAGAAAATGTTTTATCATTCTTTTAACTAGAGTCGCCCTTTGCGGCATGGATTTTTAAAACAGATGATTATGAAGCAGGTAGAAGAAAGATACATCAGCTTGCTGACCGACTTCGGTTTCAAGCGAATTTTTGGAACAGCAATGAACAAGGATTTGCTCATTTGCTTCCTCAACAGCTTGTTTAATGGCAGACAGGTTGTGAAGGACGTATCGTATCTGAATCCAGAGCATGTGGGAGATGTATATACCGACCGCAGAGCCATCTTTGATGTATATTGCGAGGGCGAAAACGGCGAGAAGTTCATCGTTGAAATGCAGAATGCCTACCAGACGTATTTCAAGGACCGCGCCCTTTTCTACTCAACCTTCCCTATCCGTGAACAGGCACCAAAGGGGAGTGACTGGGATTTCAAACTCAATCATGTCTATACCGTAGCCCTGCTCAACTTCAGCATGAACGAGGATGCCTTCGACAAGGAGAAAATCCGCCATCATGTGCAGTTGTGCGACACAGCTACCCACAAAGTATTTTACGACAAACTCGAATATATTTATGTAGAGATTTCCAAGTTCAACAAACCCCTGGAAGAACTGGATACGCTCTACGAGAAGTGGCTCTATGCACTGAAGAACCTCTATAAGCTTACCCAGCGTCCGAAGGAGCTGTGCGACAAGGTTTTCGACCGCCTCTTCGAGGAAGCCGAGATAGCTAAGTTTACTCCGCAGGAAATGAGGGAGTACGAGACCAGCATGATGGCATATCGCGACATCAAGAATTCCGTAGACACAGCCAAGCGTGAAGGTCTTGCGGAGGGTATTGAAATCGGTATGAATCAGAAAGCTCAGGATATAGCAAAGAATATGCTGGCAATGGGAATTTCTGCCGAACAGGTTGCCAAAGCTACCCAGCTGTCTTTGGAAATCATTAAGAATCTGAGCAATTCATAAAAAACATAAAGCGGAGATGCAGATTACGAATGTATGTCCTTTCCTCCGTTAGGCGTTCCGGCGGATTTGCAATCCGCCGTCAAAAACTGACCTAACCTCTTTATGCTTTGGGGATATTTTATCCCCAGCCCTCAGGCAATAGTCGGCATATCGATGGGATAGGGGGATTACAAATCCCCCGGCTTAATAGGTCGAACCTTTTCTTACGACGGATTGCAAATCCGTCGGAACGTCTAGCGGGAATAATATTTGTTATTACGGCTATTTGCAAGCTATAAAAAAGTGCCGATAGGATTTCCTATCGGCACTTTGAATTATCAGTTAGGATAATATTTCCTGTATTTCCTCCTCTCCGATATTCAATGTCTTGGCTATTCGCTCGTCTTCCATCATATACTTGAAGACGGCATCGTAAAGTGGGTTGGCTACGTATATCATCATATTCTATCCTCCATAATTAATTAAACATATATGCAAAGATACGCTGAATATTTGTAACCTCCAAATTTTAAGCTGTTTTTTTGCTTTGAAGATTACATCCCTCTGTCCTTCTTACAGGAAGAGATCACGCTTAGGCATCTGCGGCATATATTTCTTGCGCAGCTTCTCGAAGAATGCCATGGTGTCGTTGCTGAAGCCATGACCCTTCCAGGTGGAGGTGTTGGTGATGAGAATCCAGCACTGACCGTCGGGATATTTCAGAATCAGCGCAGAGGTGCCGGCAAGGGAACCCGTGCGGATCCAAGGGCGGTTGCTCTTCGGCGTGTAGTTCCAGCCTATGGAGTACTGATGGTTAGGCTGTTCCTGCGTCATAAACTGCACACTCTTCCTGCTCAGGATATCCTTGACATGAGGTATGCCGTCGATGCTCGCAATGAATCTCGACAGCTCGGCTGCCGAACCGCACCAGGCTCCTGCTCCCGAAAGTCGGGGAAGATCGGTATCGCCATAGCACTTCTCTACCATCCTGCCGCTGTTGTTGTACTCATAAACCGGAATGCTGCCCTGATGCATGTAATACTTCGTCTCGTTAGGACGGCGGTCCTTGTAATAGGTGCCCGCTATGTGCATGTCGAAACAGCCGGCTGGCTGGAGCACATACTTCTGGATGAAGTTCTCGTATTTCATTCCGCTCTTCTTCTCCACGATCATCGAGAGAATCATATAGCCCAGATTGCTGTAGCATTTGCCCTCGCCCGGCGTATAACCCAGATGACGCTTCAGGAGAATCCTGAGCAGGGTAGGGTGGTCGGGAGGGGTGGTGAGGTGGTTCTGCATCATGATGTAACGGGTGGAGGATACCGGGTCGCCGGCATAGTTGTTGAAACCTGCCTGGTGGCGCAGCAGCTGCTCTACGGTGATGTTGTAGTAGCGCTGGTCCTTGATACTGTTGTTATAGGTGGTATCGCAGAGGATGCCCTTCTGTCCGAACACCTTGTCGCCCATGTGCAGCTTCTTCATCTCTACGAGCTTCATGATGCCGGCAGCCGTGATGAGCTTGGATACGGATGCAAAGCGCATCAGCATGTTGGGTTCCATGCGGATGCCCCTTTCCTTGTCTGCCCATCCGAATCCACGGGCATAGAGCAGGGAGTCGTTGCGGGTGATGACGAGCTGGGCACCGTTGATTTCCCATCTCTTGAGGTATCTCTCGATGACGGAATCCATCTCCTGGTATGCCTTTCCCTCGGTGAGGGCATTGGTGATGGAATCGTTGATATGTACCGTAGGCAGTGAATCTGCAGATTTCTCCTTGTCGGATGAGGTGCAGCGCGATACGCAGCTGTGGGTGGTCCATCCGATGAGGGCTGTAAACGTGAGCAGTATCACGGCTATACGCTTCTTTCTAAGTCTTC
Organism: Segatella sinensis; assembly: GCF_040095255.1. Lineage (NCBI taxonomy): Bacteria > Pseudomonadati > Bacteroidota > Bacteroidia > Bacteroidales > Prevotellaceae > Segatella > Segatella sinensis. Next base: position 8,949 of record NZ_JBBNGE010000009.1, read on the forward strand.
TTGCCATTATTGTCTTACTATTCTGTTTGTTTATGCCATGACTAACCGTAGATCCTGGGTCAGTTTGCCGATGGCAGGGTTTTCCTTTATCATATTCTCAAGTATCTCTCGCTTGGAAAGGATTCGGGTTACTTCATCCGTTTCTGCAAGACGGTAGTCGAGGGTTACCTGGCTGTTGTTCAAGCCGATTCTGAAGGTCTGCAGGATTCTGCCCTTGATCTTGACCACGTCGTCGAGCAGCAGCTTGTTGTCGATGACTACCTCGATATGCGGAAAGTCGGTGATGGTAGGTACGATCGGTTTCATGCGATTGGCAAGTCCGATGAAGTCCTTGATGCCTTGCATTCTCAGACACATGCTGATCCACTGGCCTTCTACCTGTTCCTGGGTGAAAGGCTGGTCGTGGTTGGCGGCAGCTCCGGTTGATGCCGGTGTTTCTTCCTTGAGCTGGTCGATAGGATTGTAGATGCGCTGGCTGTTCTGCTCCGTCTTCTCCAGGTTGGCGAAGCTCATGCCGATGCCTTTCAGCTTTACCTGAGCCGGCGACTTGAGAATGGTCTTTGCCTTCGGCGATGCTGCGGAAGCAGCCTCCTCTGGGCCGTTTTTCTCTGTTGATATAGGCGCAGCAGTAGCTGCAGCGACAGGCTGTGCTCCTGTAATGGGAGCCTTGCTGCCGCTCTCTTGCCCGGCACCTGCACCCTGAGAGGCAGGCTTAAGCTGGGCAACGATTTTCTGAAACAGGGATTTTAGTCTGTGGGGCGTACGCCCCGCACTAGGCACATCCTGGTCTTCCGGCTGGGTAATCTGACCAATCTGTATCAGGGTCAGCTCTACGAGCAGTCGCTTGTTGGAACTCTGTCGGTACTGTACATCGCAGTTGTTCATCAGCTGGAGTGCCTTATATAAGAAAGGTGTTGGGGCCTTCTTTGCCTGCTCCACGTATTTTGCCTTCTGCTCTTCGCTGGTTTCCAGCAGCGGCAGGGTCTGGGTATCCTTCGCCATCATCACGTTGCGTACGTGCTGGGCGAGTCCCTGAATCATGTTTCCGCCGTCGAATCCCTTGCCCAGGATATTGTCGAGCAGCAGCATCATCTGGCTCACCTTGTTCTCCAGGGCGAGGTCCACGAGCTTGAAGTAGTTGTCGCTGTCGAGCACGTTCAGGTCTTCTATCACCTTCTGGTAGGTGATGTCGCCCTGGCAGAAGCTGGCAGCCTGGTCGAAGATGGAGAGGGCATCTCGCATACCTCCGTCTGCCTTCTCGGCGATGACGGCAAGCGCCTGCTCCTCGTATTGGATGCCTTCCTTCTCTGCCACCATCTTGAGGTGGGCGATGGTGTTGGGCACGGTCATCCGCTCGAAGTCGTAGATCTGGCATCTACTCAGGATGGTAGGCAGAATCTTGTGCTTCTCGGTGGTGGCGAGGATGAAGATCACGTGCGATGGTGGCTCCTCCAGGGTCTTGAGAAAGGCATTGAAGGCGGCGGCACTGAGCATGTGGACCTCGTCGATGATGAACACCTTGTATTTGCCTACCTGAGGCGGGATGCGGGTCTGCTCCATCAGGGTCTTGATCTGATCGACACCATTGTTGCTGGCGGCATCCAGCTCGAAGATGTTGTAGGAGCGCTGCTCATTGAAAGCCTGGCAGCTCTCGCAGGTATTGCATGCCTCGCCGTCCTCGCGAGGGTGCTCGCAGTTGATTGCCTTGGCAAAGATGCGGGCACAGGTGGTCTTTCCCACACCTCTCGGACCGCAGAAAAGATAAGCGTGGGCAAGCTTGCCACTCTTCACTGCATTCTTCAATGTGGTAGTCAACGCACTCTGTCCAACCACCGAATCAAAGGTCATCGGACGGTATTTTCTAGCCGAAACTATGTATTCTTCCATTCTTTTTTGCTTGAATATACGTTCACTTACATTATTTTTTCTTAATTGTGATGCAAAGATAACAAAAAAATATTATCTTTGCAAACAAATTCGGAAATTAATGAGTCAAAAGTTAAGTATTATATGGAATTATCTCGCTCACTATAAATATCTTATAGTGATAATTGCGGGTGTTTTGATAGTGGGTGTCATTGACGACAATAGCATCCGCCAGCATATCAAGTATCAGATTGAGATAGCCACGCTGCGTTCTGAGATAGAAAAGTACAGAACGGAGTATGACCGGGATCTCCGCATCCTGAAGGAAATGCGCAAGGGACCGGAAGTCTTCGGCAAGATAGCACGCGAACGCTACTTCATGAAGGCTGACAATGAGGATATCTTCGTGCTGAGCACGGACCTGCCCGGTTCGGTGGAAATAGATGAAAACGAGGAGGACAAGGATTCCATCCGGTAACGCTATCTATATAGCGCTTTCTATATATAATAAGGTGTGAACGAACAGAAAAAGAAAGTAAGAAAGATGAAACAGTTGAATAAAATACAGAGTGCTTTGCTTTTGTTGGGCGGCGTGCTGATGGTTGTCGGTGCGTGCAGCTTTGTGCTGAAACAGATTTATCCTTGGCTGGTGGAAACCACGAGCTGGGTGTTCCTTCTGGGCACCGTGCTCTTCAGCGTGATCCAGTCGATGCAGACCTACGAGGGCAAGTCGCCTGTCATCCATCGCCTGAAGCGCATCCAGAATGTAGCCAACATCCTCTTTATCTTTGCCGGCATCTCGATGGTGGATACAGTCTATACCTTTACCGAGAAATGGCTGGGCAATCCGCAGCTCTTTTACTCCATCTTCTACGGCAAGTGGATCGTGGTGATGCTGGTGGCATCTATCCTGGAACTCTACACCACCTTCCGCATTTCGCACGAAATGAAGGGGGGAGAATGCAAATAAAACATAAATACTTGTAATATTCAATTAAATTGCATCAATTTATTTCGGTACTTCAAGAAATGATTGTACTTTTGTTCACTGAATGTGAATTATAAAGCTTATGAATAAGATATTTTACGCACTTATCACCTTGGTGGCGCTTACCTCATGCGCCAGTAGCTACGATATTTCGGGTACTTCCAACGTGAGTACCCTGGATGGCCGTATGCTCTACCTTCAAATCTTAAAGAATAACGAATTCAGCAAGATCGACTCCTGTGATGTGGTACATGGACAGTTCCATTTCCAGGGAACGGTAGATTCTGCAAGAATGGCAAATGTATTCATGGACGATGAGCCTGTTCTGCCGCTGGTGCTGGAGGCTGGAAGCATTACCGTGAAACTCGACGATGTACAGCAGGTAGTAAGTGGAACGCCACTCAACGACAAGCTCTTCGGATTCTTCAAGAAATACCAGCAGCTGCAGAGTCAGCAGCGGGAACTGGTGCATAAGCACGACCAGGCCATCATGAATGGAAGCGATATGCAGGCGGTGACTGCCCAACTGAATGCTGAGGCGATGAAACTCTCCGAGCAGGAGGACAAGCTGGTGACTACCTTCATTACCGACAACTTCGAGAATGTCTTGGGACCAGGCGTATTCTTCCTCGTAACCATGGGCAACCAGTATCCGATGCTTTCGCCATGGATAGAGGATATCATGAGCAAGGCTACAGAGCACTTCAAGAGCGATCCATACGTGAAGGATTACTACCAGAAAGCACAGGAAAACCAGGCTATCATGAACGGTACCCACGAAGCACAGATGGATCCAAGCATGCAGGCTGGACAGATGGAGGTTCCGCAGACCGATCCGAATGCGGCTCCTGCACCAACGCCTAACGAACTGGCGAAGCCAAGCATTCCTGAAGCAAAAGAGTAAATTCAAAGTTTAGAAAAAAGAAATACTATGTCTAAAATGTTAATTAAAGGCGGAACTATTGTCAATGAAGGTCGCTCATTCCTGGGTGATCTTCTTGTCGATGGTGAAGTGATATCTGATATATTTGAAGGCATGGCTCCCCGTGGCATCTACGATGAAGTAGTGGATGCTACGGGGTGTTTCGTTTTGCCGGGTGTCATAGATGACCATGTTCATTTCCGTGAGCCGGGACTTACCCGCAAGGCGGACATCGAGAGTGAGAGCCGTGCGGCTGCCTATGGCGGCGTGACTTCCTATATGGAAATGCCGAATACCGTGCCGCAGACTACCGAACTGCAGGTGTGGAATGACAAGAGAAAGCTGAGCGCAGAGAAGAGTCATGTAAACTACAGCTTCTTCTATGGTGCCACCAATGACAACGTGGATTCCTTTGCCCAGCTGGATATGCACCATGTGCCTGGCATCAAGCTCTTCATGGGTTCCAGCACCGGTAATATGCTGGTGGATAAGATGGAATCGCTGAAGCGCGTCTTCAAGACGGCTAAGGACCTGAACCTGCCGGTGATGACGCACTGCGAGGATACCGGAATCATCAACCGCAACATGGCAGAGGCTAAGGCTAAGTACGGAGAGGATCCTGCCGTGGAGCATCATCCGGAAATCCGCAGCGAAGAGGCATGCTATGAGAGCAGCAAGCTCGCTGTGGAATTAGCCCGCGAGTTTGGTACCCGTCTGCATATCGCCCATGTTACGACAGCCCGGGAGCTGGAGCTCTTCGCCCATCAGAACGGAATGGCGAATGAGCATTCCGGAGATGGCATCCCTCTTTCTCAGATTACCGGAGAGGCGGTGATTGCGCATCTCGTCTTCTCGGATGCCGACTATGCTACGAAGAAGGCACTCATCAAGTGCAATCCTGCCATCAAGACCCTGGCAGACCGTGATGCCTTGCGCAAGGCGCTCAGCGACGGAACCATTGCCACTATCGGTACCGACCATGCTCCACACGAGTGGAAGGATAAGCAGGGGGGATGTGCCAAGGCGGCTTCGGGTATGCCGATGGTGCAGTTCTCGCTCGTTTCCATGCTGGAACTTGTAGATGAAGGCGTGCTTACCATCGAACGGATGGTTGAGCTGATGGCACATCAGCCGGCTCTGCTCTTCCGGGTAGCCCAGCGTGGTTTCCTGCGCAAGGGTTATCAGGCAGATATCGTCATCGTGAAGCCTCATTCTCCATGGACCGTTACAAAGGATGTCATCCAGAGCAAGTGCAAGTGGAGTCCGATGGAGGGACATGAATATCAGTGGCAGGTGGAGCAGACCTTCTGCAATGGTCACCTGATCTACAACAAGGGTGCTTTTGATGCTGCTTATCGTGGTGAGGAGTTGACTTATGACAAAAGATAGAATCATTAGGCAATACAGAATATCAGAGCTGGTGCCCTATATCAACTGGCTCTATTTCTATCATGCCTGGGGATTGAGCGGAAAGCCACGCTGCGACAAGGAGAAGATGCAGCAGGAAGCGCTGGATATGCTTGCCTCCTGGGAGGACAGGTTTCACTGCCATGCCATCTTCCAGCTCTTCGATGCCAACAGCGATGGGGATGATATCCTGTTCCAGGATCAGCAGCTCCGTTTTCCGATGCTCCGCCAGCAGCATCCTTCTGCTCCGGGCGCACCGAATCTCTGTCTGGCTGATTTCATTCGCCCGCTGGCTCACGGGGAGAAAGACCAGATCGGGGTGTTCTGTTCTACGGTAGATGGAGAAATCATGGATGCCTACCGGCACGATGATTATTTCAACATGCTGGCACAGACCCTGAGCGACCGACTGGCAGAGGCTACTGCCGAGAAACTGCACGAAGAGGTAAGAAAGACCTACTGGGGCTATGCACCCGATGAACATCTTACCATCGAACAGCAGCATCGGGAGGAGTATCAGGGCATCCGACCAGCCATCGGCTATCCTTCGCTGCCGGATACGAGTGCAAATTTCCTCATCGACCAGCTTCTCGATATGAAGCTGGTGGGCATCCGACTCACGGAAAGCGGAATGATGACACCCCATGCCAGTGTGTCGGGACTGATGTTCGCCCATCCCATGGCTAGATATTTCGAACTGGGTAAGATTGGGGATGACCAGCTGAGGGATTATGCCCGCCGCAGGGGCGTTCCCGTGAAACTGATGAAAAGGTTCCTGCAGTCGAGCCTGCTGAAATAGAAGGTGAGAAGATGTTGTTAGTAATCAGAAGTTAGAGAAGATAAAAAAGATAGTTTTTAACAATGATAGCTAGATTATTGATTCCCGTGATTGTGCTCACGGTATTGCCCTATCTCTGGATAGACCGGAAATACCTGCATATTCCTAAGGGAAAACGAAAGATACTATATTGGTTGCCTGCTGCCATCGTGATAGGATACACTGCCTATCTCACCCTGGAGCCTGACTTCCTGCCTGCCAATCCGGTGTTCATAGACATCTGGTTTGTCATGATGGCACTGCTGGCTGTTCCGCAGTTTGTCTTTGCCTTCACCAGTTTTGTGGGATGGGAATGTATGAAGCTCTCCCGCCGCTTCAAGGCAAAAAAAGGGGATGGCAGGTTTGGAGGCAGTGTGCATCGGGCACGCAACTGGGGAAAACTGGTAGGAATCATCCTTGCCGTATGGGCTTTCTTCAGTTTCATCTATGGCTTTACGATGGGGGTACGACAGTTTCAGGTGAAGCATCTCACGGTCTATGTGCCCAATCTGCCTGAGGCATTTGAGGGTTACCGCATCGTGCATTTCAGCGATATCCATGTAGGTTCCTATTATGGATGGCGCAGACACATGCCTCAGCGGGATGTAGATAGCATCAATGCCCAGCATCCCGACCTGATCTGCTTTACGGGTGATCTGCAGAATGTGAGACCGGAGGAACTGGTTCCTTTCAAGAAGACATTGAGTGGTCTGAAGGCGAAGGATGGCGTGGTGAGCGTATTGGGCAATCACGATTACACCTATTATATGAATGTGGATGACGAGGCTGAAATCCGCAGGATAGAAGAAAAGGTGCAGCTGACGGAACGGGAGATGGGATGGCATCTGCTGATGAATGAGCACTTTGTGCTGCATCGCGGCAAGGATTCCATCTATGTAGCCGGTACCGAAAACTTCAAGAAGCCTTCGCGTGCAGAGGTGGCACAGGCACTCTATGGTATTCAGAAAGGACAGTTTGTGCTGATGCTCCAGCATATTCCGGAGATGTGGAAAGACATGACGCCTTCGCGTATCAACGAGATATATGGTTCGAAGGACAGCGTGCTGGTAGCTCCGCAGCTTACCCTGAGCGGACATACCCATGCCGGACAGGTTTCTGTTCTCGGCTTGCGCCCGTCTATGTTCTCGACTTTCGATTACGGACTCTATGAGCGCGAGGGATGCCAGCTCTATACCACAGCCGGATTGGGAGGAACCATTCCGATCCGCATCGGGGCAACTCCTGAAATAGTAGTCATCACATTGAAACGAAAATAAGATGACCAAGTCACGATCTTCCAATAATTCATGAAATTGCGATTATGAAATACTTATATCGATTATATCAGCTTTTGATATGTTTGCCGATTCTTGTTCTGGCGAGCATTCTGACCAGTCTTGCTACCGTGATAGGCTGCAGACTGGGCAATGGTCACTTCTGGGGATATTATCCCGGCAAGTGGTGGTCTATCCTGTGGATCCGTATCCTTCTGCTGCCGGTGAAGGTAGAGGGTAGGGAACATCTGAAGAAGAATCAGAGTTATGTGTTTGTAGCCAATCATCAGGGTGCTTTCGACATCTTCCTGATCTACGGCTTCCTGGGACGTAACTTCAAGTGGATGATGAAGAAGGGTATCCGCAAGATTCCTCTGGTAGGTTTGGCTTGTGAGTATGCTCATCATATCTTTATCGACAAGAGTGGACCTTCCAAGATCCGTGCTTCCTATGACAGGGCGCGCGAGGTATTGAAGGAGGGTATGTCGCTGGTGGTATTCCCTGAGGGTGCCCGCAGCTTTACCGGTCACATGGGCGTGTTCCGCCGAGGTGCCTTCATGCTTGCCGACGAATTGCAGTTGCCGGTATGTCCGCTTACCATCAATGGCAGTTTCGACGTCAAGCCCCGCATGAAGGATATCTACTGGGCATTCTGGCATCCGCTGAAGCTCACCATCCATGAACCGATTGATCCGATAGGCAAGGGTCCTGAGAATATCAAGAACCAGATGACCAAGAGCTATGATGCCATCATGGGTGGACTGGTGAAGGAATATCAGGGATTCGTGGAGAATCCTGACCAATAAATATATTAAATTAGAACATTATGAGTGACAGTATTGTAATCATTCCTACATACAACGAGAAGGAAAATATAGAGAAAATCATCCGTGCCGTTTTTGGCCTGGAGAAGAAATTCGACATCCTTGTTATCGATGACGGTAGTCCGGACGGAACAGCTGCCATCGTTAAGAAGCTGATTGCCGATGAGTTTGCCGACCGTCTCCATATCCTGGAGCGTTCGGGTAAGCTGGGCTTGGGCACTGCTTATATCATGGGCTTCAAATGGTCACTGAAGCAGGGTTATGACTTCATCTTCGAAATGGATGCCGACTTCAGCCACGATCCTAATGATCTGCCTCGCCTCTATGCGGCTACCCACGATGAGGGCTATGATGTAGCCATTGGTTCCCGTTATGTTTCGGGAGTCAACGTGGTGAACTGGCCTATCGGTCGCGTATTGATGAGCTATTTCGCTTCCAAGTACGTGCGTTTTGTTACCGGTTTTCAGGTACATGATACCACCGCAGGATTCGTCTGCTATCGCCGCAAGGTATTGGAGACCATCAATCTTGATGCCATCCGCTTCAAGGGCTATGGTTTCCAGATTGAGATGAAGTTCACTTCCTATAAGATTGGTTTCAAGATCAAGGAGGTGCCGGTTATCTTTGTGAATCGCCGTGAGGGAGTGAGCAAGATGAGTGGCGGTATCTTTGGAGAGGCTTTCTTCGGCGTGATGAGACTGCGTCTCGATGGATGGTTCAAAAAATATCCGAAATTGAAGTAAAAGTGACTTTACAGGAAATTGCAAAACTATACGGGCGTTCGCCACAGGCGAATGCCCTCTTTGATTTATTGAAGAAGAAGTCGGTTCATTCTGTCTTTCTTCAGGGATTGGTGTGCTCTTCTGCCTCGGTGTTCTTCGGTTCGCTGCAGGCTAAGATGAAGCGCACCGTGCTTTTCGTGCTCAATGATGCAGATGAAGCGGGGTATTTCTATCATGATCTTACGCAGATGCTGGGACAGGAGAGCGCCTTTTTCTTTCCTTCCAGCTACCGACGCGCCATCAAGTATGGTCAGCGGGATGCGGCTAACGAAATCCTGAGAACGGAAGTGCTGGCACGATTGTCGGCTGGCAAGCAAATCTATATAGTTTCTTATCCGGATGCCCTGGCAGAACTCGTGGTTTCCAAGCAGATTCTGGATGAGAGGATTCTCAAACTTGCTGTCGGACAACAGATTGCACAGGTAGATATCGTGCGTCAGTTGCGTGATTTCGGACTTCAGGAGACTGATTACGTCTATGAACCGGGTCAGTTTGCCGTTCGTGGAAGCATCCTCGACGTCTATTCCTACAGTTGCGAATATCCGTTCCGTATCGATTTCTTCGGTGATGAGATTGATACCATCCGCACCTTCAACATCGAAGACCAGCTTTCGAAGGATAAGCGTGATGCCATCGAAATCGTTCCGGAACTTGCTGCCGAACAGAGCGTGAAGCAGTGTTTTCTCCATTTCCTGAATGCGGATGCACTCGTGGTGATGAATGACTATACGCTGCTGCACGACCGCATAGAGCAGATTTACAAGGATGGTTTCTCTACCCAGAGTCTTACCGAACAGCTGGAAGGTGCCACCGAGATGGAGGCTGAGAAGATCAGAAGGGAGATGAAGGCTGAGCTGAATCTCGTTTCCGCTTCAGATTTTCAGCATGCGCTGGTTGAGCACGTGCGTATTGAATTCGGTAAGCAGTCTGAGGGTGATGTTGCCAGGAAGCAGGAGCATCTGTTGACAGCCAAGGGTGATAACCAGGCTCTCATCGCTTTTGATATGGCGCCGCAGCCGCTGTTCCACAAGAATTTCAATCTTCTCGCCCAGACTCTTGAAGATTATCAGCTCCAGGGCTATACCTTATATATATTGGCAGACAGCCAGAAGCAGCAGGAACGACTGAAGGATATCTTCGACAGTGAGGAGCTGAAAAGGTATCAGATCCGGTTTACCCCTGTAGAGAAAACCATCCACGAGGGATTCGTGGACCATGAGAAGCATGCCTGCTTCTTTACCGATCACCAGATCTTCGACCGATTCCATAAATACAACCTCCGTTCAGACTCGGCAAGAGCCGGAAAGATGGCGCTCACCATGAAGGAGTTGCAGGAGATGGATTATGGCGACTTCATCGTGCATGTGGATTATGGTATCGGAAAGTTCGGCGGACTGGTGCGTGTGCCTACCGGCGACAGCTATCAGGAGATGATCCGCATCGTGTATAAGAACAACGACAAGGTGGATGTGAGCATCCACTCGCTCTATAAGATCAGTAAATACCGCAGAAGCGATACCGGTGAACCACCACGCCTCTCTACCCTGGGAACAGGTGCCTGGGACCGGTTGAAGGAGAAGGCAAAGAAGCGAATCAAGGATATCGCCCGCGACCTGATCAAACTCTATGCGCAACGCCGGCGTGAAAAGGGATTTGCCTATAGTGCCGACAGTTATCTGCAGCATGAGCTGGAGGCTTCATTCCTTTATGAAGATACGCCCGACCAGAGCAAGGCTACGGCTGACGTGAAGAAAGACATGGAAAGCGGTAGGCCGATGGACCGTCTGGTGTGTGGAGATGTGGGATTCGGAAAGACGGAAGTTGCCATCCGTGCTGCCTTCAAGGCGGCTTGCGATGGAAAGCAGGTGGCTGTGCTGGTGCCTACCACGGTGCTTGCCTACCAGCATTACCAGACCTTCAAGCATCGACTGGAGGGACTTCCTGTTTCCCTGGAATATCTGAGCCGTGCCCGTACTGCCAAGGATACCAGGCGTATTCTGGAAGAACTGAAGGAGGGCAAGGTGGATATCCTGATTGGTACCCACAAACTGATCTCGAAATCTGTACAGTGGCACGACCTGGGACTGCTGATCATTGATGAGGAGCAGAAGTTTGGTGTATCTACCAAGGAAAAGCTTCGCCAGCTGAAGGTGAATGTGGATACCCTTACCATGAGTGCTACTCCGATTCCGAGAACCCTGCAGTTCTCGCTGATGGGAGCCCGCGATATGAGTATCATGCGTACACCGCCACCTAACCGTTATCCTATCCAGACCGAGGTAATCACCTTCGACAAGTCGGTGATTGCCGATGCCATCAATTTTGAGATGAGCCGTAACGGTCAGGTGTTCTTCGTCTGCGACCGTATCGCCAAACTGACCGAGCTGAAATTGCTCATCGAGAAACTGGTGCCAGACTGCCGCGTAGCCATCGGACATGGACAGATGAAGCCGGAGGAACTGGAGAAGATCATCATGGGATTCATCAATTATGACTATGATCTGCTTCTTTCTACTACCATCGTAGAGAACGGAATCGATATTTCCAATGCCAATACCATCATCGTGAATGATGCCCACCGATTCGGATTGAGCGACCTGCATCAGATGAGAGGTAGGGTAGGACGTAGCAACAAGAAGGCTTTCTGCTATCTGATAGCTCCGGCTAAGATCTATCTTTCTCAGGATTCCCGTCGCCGTCTGGAAGCACTGGAAACCTTCAGCGACCTGGGTAGCGGTTTTAATCTGGCTATGCAGGATTTGGATATTCGTGGTGCAGGCAATCTGCTGGGTTCTGAACAGAGTGGATTCATGGAAGACCTGGGTTATGAGACTTATCAGAAGATTCTCTCCCAGGCTGTCACCGAGTTGAAGAACGAGGAGTTCAACGACCTGTATCAGCAGGAGATGGATGAAGGAAAATTGCTCACGGGTGATGACTTCGTGGATGACTGTGCCGTGGAGAGTGATCTGGAGACCTATTTCCCAGATACCTACGTGCCGGGTAGTTCTGAGCGAATGCTGCTCTACCGCGAACTCGACCATCTGCAGAGTGAAGAGGAGGTGGCTGAATTCCGTAAGCGAATGATCGACCGTTTCGGTCCGGTTCCTAGGGAGGCGGATGAGCTGATGTGTGTGGTAGGTCTGCGCCGACTGGGCAAGTCGCTGGGTTGTGAGAAGATTATGCTCAAGCAGGGTACCATGCAGCTTCAGTTTGTGAGCAATGTGAACAGTCCGTTCTATCGCAGCGAGATGTTCTCCCGTGTACTCGCTTATGCCACTACCCATATCCAGGATTGTGCCTTGAAGGAAAAGAACAACAAGCGATTCCTTCGCATCCGTGATATGAAGAGTGTGGAACAGGCAAAGAATCTGCTGAGTTTCATTTCTCAGATCAAGGTGAATGACTAGAAGTGAAACTTCTGCAAGTTTTTCAGCGTGAACTGAAATCAATAAAAAAAGCATTGGAATTCTGATTCTCTTATCAGATATTCCGATGCTTTATATTTTTTGTATAAGTAAAAGATGATGAATAGCGTTTCACAACGCCTTTATTTTAACTGATGCAAAGGTACGAAGAAAATGAAAAACATAGGGGGAATAATTGTTGTTAGTAGGGGCGAAAACTGATAAAAGTACACTTATAAAACATTAAATAATCCTTATACGATAATAATTACTCCTATTTTATGCTCAAAATACATCAAATTCGTTAAAAAAACAGGGAATATTTCTGTATTTCATTTTTTATTTGTACTTTTGTGCCTAGAATTAACAATTTAATAAAAACATATACATGAGACAGAAAAAGTTTATTCTCCAGGAGCAGGATATCCCTACTCAGTGGTACAACATTCAGGCAGATATGCCTAATAAGCCTATGCCACCGTTGAACCCACAGACTCACAAGCCGCTCAGTGCAGACGACTTGTCTCACATCTTTAACAAGGAGTGCTCTAAGCAGGAGCTTGATACCGAGCACGCTTGGATTGACATTCCAGAGGATGTACAGGAAAAGTATGCGTTCTACCGTTCTACACCATTGGTTCGTGCCTACGGATTGGAGGAAGCATTGGGTACTACAGCACATATCTACTTCAAGAATGAAAGTGCAACACCATTGGGTTCACATAAGATCAACTCTGCCATTCCTCAGTGCTACTACTGCAAGCAGGAGGGGGATACCAATGTTACTACAGAGACGGGTGCCGGACAGTGGGGTTGTGCCCTTTCCTATGCTGCCAAGCTCTACGGACTGGAGGCTGCCGTTTATCAGGTAAAGATTACCATGCAGCAGAAGCCATACCGTTCCAGCATCATGCGTACCTTTGGTGCTACCGTTGAGGGTTCTCCTAGTATGAGTACACGCGCCGGTAAGAACATCATTACCCGCGATCCTCATCATCCAGGTTCTCTCGGTACAGCCATTTCTGAGGCTGTAGAGTTGGCTACCACCACTCCTGGCTGTAAATATACCTTGGGTTCTGTTTTGAATCACGTGGCTTTGCATCAGACTGTCATCGGTCTGGAGGCTGAAAAGCAGATGGAGATGGCGGGTGAGTATCCTGACAAGGTGATTGCTTGTTTTGGTGGCGGTAGTAACTTTGGTGGACTTGCCTTCCCATTCATGCGTCATAACCTGAAGGGTGAGAAGCATACTGAGTTCATCGCTGCAGAACCAGAGAGCTGTCCTAAGTTGACTCGTGGAAAGTTTGAATATGACTTTGGTGATGAGGCTGGATATACTCCGCTGTTGCCTATGTTTACCTTGGGTCATGACTTCAAGCCTGCCAACATCCATGCAGGTGGTCTCCGTTACCATGGTGCCGGCATGATTATCTCTCAGTTGGTTAAGGATGGTTATATGCATGGTGTAGATGTAGCCCAGACAGAAGCTTTCGAGGCAGGTATGCTCTTTGCCCGTGTAGAGGGTATCATTCCAGCTCCAGAGAGCTGTCATGCCATTGCTGCAACAATCCGTGAGGCAAAGAAGGCTACTGAAGAGGGTAAGAATACCGTGATTCTCTTCTGTCTTTCTGGTCATGGTCTCATTGATATGCCATCATACGAAAGCTATCTCAATGGAGATTTGCATGATTATAGGGTGAGTGATGAGGAAATCAATAAGTTCCTCCAGACTGTACCTCAGGTAGATTAAAGATTAAAAGAAATAAGAAAGCCAGCCTACAGGAATGTAAGCTGGCTTTTGTTTTTATGCTTGAAGCCACTCTTCGATGGCCTTTGCGATAACGTCAAAGCTGGTAGTAGGTTCGAAGCGAGCCACCACCTGACCTTTCTTGTTAACGAGGAACTTGGTGAAGTTCCACTTGATGTCTGCGCTTTCCTTGTAGTTAGGATCAGCCTCAGAGAGCATCTTGTCGAGAACAGGGTAGAGCGGATGAGTCTCGTCCCAGCCTGCGAAGCCTTTGCATTCCTTGAGGAATTTGAAGAGAGGAGCGGCATTATCACCATTTACCTTGATCTTCTTGTAGCGCTGAAATTCTGTGCCGTATGTAAGTTTGCAGAACTGATGGATGCTTTCATCAGTACCAGGAGCTTGCTGACCAAACTGATTGCATGGGAAGTCGAGTATCTCGAAGCCTTGCTGGTGGTATGTCTCATAGAGCTTTTCCAGCTCCTCATACTGAGGAGTAAAGCCACACTTGGTGGCTGTGTTAACGATGAGCAGTACTTCGTTAGCGTACTCTTTGAGGGAAACTTCCTTTCCCTTTCTGTCCTTAACGGAGAATTCGTAAACGGTTCTCATTTTTAATTTGTATCTAATTTTATGTTTATTTCTATCCCTTTTTCTTCGACTTTGGAGAAGTTCCTTTATCGCCGAATCATTATCATTGTGCAAAGGTACTATTTTTCTTTTAGAAATAGTAAATAGTTTGCATAAATTTTCTAAAAAAATAGCCTGAGTTATCATTTGTAAGGTGCATAGGGGGGATAAAGGTGGTTGGGTGAAATAAAAAGAGTCCGGGAATTTCACAATCCCCGGACTCTTTCGTCTTCTTTCCTAACTCAAAATATAAAATAGGAGAGAAGCCTTACGATTAATCTATCATTTAACTTTTCTAAGAACTTGGTGCAAAGATACACATTTTTTCTTTAAGTTGTATCATTAACAATATTAATTTTTATGTATTTCGTCTTAAAAAGTATTAAATGCCCTGTTTTTGTTCTCTTCTGCCATTTTTTTTGCGCTTTATACGCTTTTTTTTTTACCGAATAAACACAAAAATAGGCAGAACAAAAAGTTCTGCCTATTCTATAGATTTATAGAAGACAATTTCCAGTCTTTTATTCCTTGGTTCGTTCGCGATATTCGCTAGGAACAATACCCAGTTCTTTCTTGAATACCTTGGAGAAGTACTTAGGGTCGCTGAATCCTACTTCGAAAGCGATGCTGGTAAGCGGATCATTGGTCTGCTGCAGCAATTCGCAGGCTCTCATGATTCGGATATGGCGCACGAAGTCGATTGGTGTCATGCCTACAGCCTGCTTGATTTTGTTGTAGAGTACACTTCGACTCATACCGATGGCATCTGCGATGTCGTCTATCTTCAGGTCTGGACTGCCCATATTGTCGGTCACGTACTTCAGAATCCTACCCATGGTCTTGTCGTTGATCTGACTTTCCATGAATGCATAGCTCTTCAGTTCCGACTTTTTCTCCTCAGCCATTCTTTCCTTTTCCTGGATATCGAAGTTCAGCTCACTGAGCGTCTTTCTTGGCTCTGTAGCTGGTTGGAAGATTTCTGCTGCTTCGGCATTTCCTGAATTTTCATTCTTTCCAGCATATCCAACTTTTCCGTTCTGCTTCATCATCTTGGCTATGTCTGTCTGCGTAGCCTTGCGTTTGTTGATGGCAGCCTCGATACGTCCTATCAGGTAGGAGGTAGAGAATGGTTTCGTAAGATAGCCATCCACTCCCTGTTCGAATCCCTTCAACTGGTCTTCCACACTGGCTTTTGCCGAGAGGATGATGATAGGTAAATGCGAGATGGTACGGTCTTGCTTGATTTCACGTATCATCGTGATGCCATCCATCACAGGCATGGTTACATCGGTGAGGATAAAGTCTGGCATCTCTGTACGAGCCTTATAGAGACCCACCTTGCCGTTTTCTGCCAGGAGCACATTGTACTTTTCTTCGAGTACGCTGTTGAGATATAGGCGCAGGTCGGAGTTGTCTTCCACAACAAGAATGGTGAGGTTCTTGCTTGGTTTGTTAGAGGCTGTACCCTTCTGGTTTTCCTCCTCTTCGTGCTTTGCCTTTTCTTTTTTCTTTTCTTCTTCCAATTCCTTCAGGTACTTGGATACGGTGGTGTCGTCTATTTCGCCTTCAACTTTTTCCATCTCATTGCCTTCCTCATTGACGTTTTCGTTGAGTCCGCCGTTGACCAGGAAGTTGGCATTGTCGTCGAATCTCAGTACCTTGTTGAGCATATTCAGCATTTCTCTTGAGTTCTTCAGGGCAATGACGAGCATTTCCCTACTGTTTCGGGTGATGCCGTGCTCTGTTTCCAGGACGTGTTGCAGTGGTCCGCCAATCAGGGTCAGCGGGGTGCGCAACTTATGGCTGGCATCGCTGAAGAAGTCGTTCTTCATCAGACTCATTTCGTGCTCCAGCTTTTCACGCTGCTTCCTGTTATAGGAGTAGAATATACTTGCCACTACTGCAGCGAGCATTAGCAGCAGGGTGAATCTGCCCCATACACTTTCCCAGAAAGTAGGACGTACCTCGATAGGAAGTTCTGCAATGTACTTGCTCCATACACCATGGGAGTTGGTGGCTGATACCTTGAGAATATAGTCTCCCTGTGAGATTCGGTTGAAGCCGATAGTATTGCTGCTACCATTGTCAATCCATATTCCTGGAGGAGTTTGTCCCTCCAGTCGATAGCGGTATTTCATCTGATACTTACGTGAATAATCGAGCGAAGCGAAGCTGATGGTCAGGTTTCGCTTGTTGGCTGGAATCACGATCTTCTCGCTATGCAGGATAGGGATAGACTCGCTTTCGCCGGTAAAGTGCAGCGAAGTGAAGATGATATGAGCCTGGTATTGACTCTTCTTCAGGGTAGCTGGATTGAAGGTCAGCCATCCGAATGGAGTTCCTACGGAAATGTCGTTCGTGGCTGGATCATGGGTAGGGCGAGCCTCGGTGAAGGAGATGTTGTAATCGAAGTCGTTCGGACCGAAAACGGTGGTCTTTCCTGTCTTCAGATTACATTTGTCGATACTCGACTCACGGATTACCCATAGGTTGCCCTCGTTATCTTCTATCATGCTTTGCACGATACCCTCATTATAGTTGATGTTCTTGAAATACTTTGTTTTCAAGTTGTCCTGCAGCAGTTTCTTGTTGACGATGCTTTCCAGAATTCCTCCTAACTGAGAGAAGTAGGTCTTGCCATTGCTATGCTCTATGATAAAGTTGACATCGTTGGCTGCCAATGATGTGGTATCGTTGGGAATATAGCAGGTTTGATAGAACTTGATCTGTTGCGGATTCCTGAAGTTATCGCCGAATGTAATGAGACCGTCTGTGGTACCTACCAGAATTTCTCCTGTAGGGGTACAGAAAACGCATCGTATATTTGCAAAACTATTCTGAGGCCATGGCAAACCAAAGTTCCTGTTGTAGAAGAATAGACCAGTTTCGCCTTCTTGGGCAAGAGCCAGTCCGCCACCATAGGTGGCAACCCATATTCTGCCATGGCGGTCAGCTACTACATCATAAATGTCGTTGTGCGGTAACGATGCCTTGTTGGCTGGATTGTGCTCGTAATGGCTTACGCCTTCATGCGACCGGACATAGAGTCCGTCGCCTTTGGTTCCTATCCACATCCTGCCCCGTGTATCACAGAAGATTGAAAATACTGGATATGGACAGAATGGCACCTGGTTAGGTACAATCTGACCGCCTGGAGCCAGATAACCTACGGTTTGATACTTACTGTCAGTTACTTGCACGACACCATTCGCATAACCGGTCCAATGGTATCCTTCTGGAGTATTGCAGAGTGCACGTACTTCTGCTTCTCCATTCTCCAGTTTGTTTAAGCGATACGTATGGTTCTTGAAGGCTACCTGGGTAAGATCGTGAGTGCCTGCTATCCAGAGGATTCCCTGATCGGAAAGGAAATGCTTTCCGATCGTAGGCACACGGTAGTTGCCCGAAGAGTTGCTCCTCAGGAGATAAGGTACCAGTTTGCCGGCTTTGCGGTCGAAGTAGCTGAAGGTTCCTCCATTCGGCACAATCCATAGAGTCTTGTTTTCATCTTGGGTGATGAAGAAACTGTCGGAGGTGGTGCGGTCCATAGGATCCTGTTGGTCGGCAAACAGCCATTGCTTGGTTGAAGTCTTTGGATTTACCAGGGTTACACCCATACCATCCGTAAATACCCATACCATACCGAAATCATCCGTATAGATATTCTTTACCTCTGCTAATGGCTGGCCAGGGCTTTGTACGTTGATGATTTCTGTCTTGAAGGTGCGTGGATTGTAGATGATCATTCCCAGGTTAGTAGCTATCAGGAGCTGATAGCCAGTGTTCTTGAGCTGATTGATGCGGGTTACTCCGGCTGGGAGTGGTATCATATTCAGCTTGTTGTTCTCATCGAATACGGCGAGGCGTCCATCTTGGGTGGCAAGGAAGATATTATCGCCCACTTCTCTTACCCATTTGAAGGGGATGGGGGTGCTGAATTGATGGTGGTAGATGGTAGTTCCCTTGTCGGTGAGAATCCATTCGCGTTTTTTCTTATCTGCCCGGATATGCCATACGTTTCCGCTTCGGAGTCCGTCTTGTCCGACCTTGATGAGTTCTGGAATATTTCCCTCTCTCTGGAGTCCATTGATACGTATCAGATAATCGCCTGACTGGGTTGTTACCCAGGTGTTGCCTTGTTTGATTGGATAAATCTTATCTACGCGCAGATCGATGTTATATGTTTTATTGATGATGTCACCTACAGGAATAAAGGTACACAATATGGTCTCGTAGGCATAGAGGCGTCTGCTCGCAGTGATACACCACACGTTGTTTCTGGCTGTTGCATAGATGCCCATGAAGCGGTTGGTGGAAAGAAGATCGATATCGTCTGCCTCATCACGGAAGGTATGGAATGAATTTCCGTCATAATAGGAGATTCCATTCCATGTGCTGAACCACATCAGGCGGTCGGGTGTCTGGGTTATGCCGGAAATCGTGTTGGCGGCAAGTCCGTCGATGATGGAGAATTTGCGAACATCGCAGTAGGGGAGTCCCATAACCTTCAGTGAGGTTATGAGTATGAGGAGTATGCTATAAATGGCTCTCTTAATCATATTATCTGTTTTTGACATTCTGTTTGTTAGCCTTTGTTGGTAAATATGCATAAATATTGATGCAAAGATAGTGTATTTTTTTGAGAATGACAAGGTTTTGTAGGGAAAAACTGTTATATAATAGGGATTTTCCCCTAGATTATTCCTCTTTTCCCTTTGCTAGGTGTAAAAATTGCCTTATCTTTGCACCATCATTCAAGGAACCAGATCTGTTAAGGGTCTGAGTTCTGTACGGATATTAACAATAAAATAAAAATCTTACGATATGAGAAAAATGAGACTTTTCGTGATGCTGATGGCGATAGCTGCGGTATCCTTTACGTTTACCAGTTGTGATGATGATCCTTGGGATGATGATTATTGGGATGATCCTTATGGATGGTACGATGATTACAACCATGGTGGCTGGGGATGGAACCAGGATTATTGGTATGAAGGTTCGCAAGGATCACATGATGATGATCTGATCGATGAGGCGATGACCTTGGTTGGTGAGTGGTATGGTCCGGTGAAGTATTCCTATATCCAGGATGATGGTATGTCAAGAGGCTATGATGAGTTTTATGCCAATATGATATTCTATCAGAGCGGAAACCAGAGCGATGCCCTGAGTGGAAGTGGTGTGGAGATAGATGAGGTTTATGATAATCAGGGAAATGTTACCGATCAGGAGACCCTGAAATTCTCCTGGTATATCGATAACAATGGAGATATCTACCTGAAGTATGCCAGTGGTGCCACCTTCGTGTTGGATGCAGGTGCTAGCCAGTACGGTTTCCATCTCGGTGCCGAGAAAGGCAAGAATTATAATACCTTCTATGGTTATATGATTGGTACCGGTAAGGTGAAGGGGGATATCATCTACTTCGATTTATCTGAGGTTTCTACTACCGGTTATGCCAAGAAGCTTACACGTTCTGCATCAGCTGTAACTTCATTCGGCAGTGGAGTAACCATGAAGCCAATGGCTGGCACGGTGAAGCAATTGAACAAGAGAAGATAGTTTTACTGAAAGCTTTTATTTCACATAGTATGGAGAGTCAGGATGGGATAGTCCATCTTGGCTCTCTTTTTGTTTGAATACCTGATTGGTATAAACACAAAAAAGTGCATTCCTACGTATATGCAACTACGTTGGAATGCACTTTCTATCTTTCGATATTATATATCCTTATTAAAAAAGGTATATATATTACTTCTTCAACTTAGCGTAACGGCTCATGAAGCGGTCAACGCGACCAGCAGTATCAACGAGCTTGCTCTTACCTGTGTAGAATGGGTGAGAGGTGCTGGAAATTTCAATCTTAACAACTGGATAAGTCTCGCCCTCGAACTCTACAGTGTCGTTAGTCTTGCATGTTGACTGAGAGAGGAACATATCGCCGTTAGACATATCCTTAAATACTACAGGACGATAGTTCTCTGGATGAATACCTTTTTTCATTTTTCTTTTATTTATTATTAATTTGTTAAAAAATAGACGTTATGGGGATGCTTTCACATCATTTCATGTCCCTCTTCAGGGCATGCCCATTATAGCCTTTACCTAATTCAGGGTGCAAAGTTACTGCTTTTTCCTGAAATCACCAAATATTTCCTGGTGTTTTTTAGAAATATTGGGGATTTAGATGTCTGTGTGTATATAAATAAGGTGGAAAATGATCTTTTAGAGTGGTAAAAAGGGGGCTGGATGTGTTAAAAATGAATGAAAACTCAAAATTTTATTCCCATTTATGATGATAATTGTAATTAATGCGGTATCTTTGCATATTAGTTTGAGAACATCAGATGATGTATCATATAGTTATAACTTTAAAGCGAGAAAAAGAATGAAAAGACAAATGCTATTATTGGCAGCCCTGCTCATGGCTGGCTTGGGTGCTTGGGCGCAGAAAGCGGAGCAGAAATTCAACCTTAAAAAGTTCCAGGTTTATGCCGTTGGATTCTATAATCAGGAGAATCTCTTTGATACCTGTCATGATGCCGGCAAGAATGATGATGAGTATCAGCCTGCTAAGGGATGGAATAGCGAGAAATATACGAGTAAGTTGAAGAATATGTCTCGTGCCTTGGCTGATATGGGTACGGATGTGCTGCCTGATGCAGGTTGCGCCTTCATCGGTCTTGCCGAGGTTGAGAATGCCAATGTACTGAGAGACCTTACTGCCCAGCCGCCTTTGAAGGCTCGCAATATGCAGTTCTGCCATATCGAAGGTCCGGATAAGCGAGGCATCGACTGTGCACTGCTTTATAATCCGGCTCTTTTTACGGTGAAGAATGTGAAGCTGGTTCCTTATGTGCAGGAGTTGGCAAAGGATTCTGCCTTTTATACCCGTGGCTTTCTTACGGTGAGAGGTGAGATGGCGGGGGATGATGTGGCGGTCATCGTTTGTCACTGGCCAAGTCAGTTCTCCGGTTCTTTCTATCGTGAGAGTGGTGCCCGTCAGACCAAGGCTGTGAAAGACTCCCTGCTTCGCCTGAATCCTGAAATGAAGGTGTTTGTGATGGGAGATATGAATGATGATCCTACCAGCAAGAGCATGTATGAGGTTCTCCGTGCCAAGCCGGAAATCTCAGAAGTAGGTGAGGGGGATGTGTATAACCCTTGGTATAACATCCTGGCAAAGGAAGCAAAAGGAACTCTTTACTACAGGGGAAAATGGAATCTCTTCGATCAGATTGTGCTGACTCCTAATCTTCTGAACAAGGATGGAAAGAAGAAGGGCTATCGCAGTCTGAAGTACTGGAATCATCAGGTGTTCCGCAGAGATTATCTCATCCAGCAGGAGGGTCGTTATCAGGGAGCGCCGTTGCGTACCAAGGCTGGCGGTAAATGGCTGAATGGATATAGCGACCACTTGCCAGTAGTACTGTATCTGGTAAAAAAGAAGTAGAAATGTTAGAGTCTCATCCTTTTGAACCATGGTTGCCGGGCAATGCCAGGTTGCTGATGCTCGGAACCTTTCCGCCGGCAGAAAAGCGCTGGTGTATGCCCTGGTATTATCCTAATTTCCAGAATGATATGTGGCGAATCTTCGGTATCATCTACTTTGATGACAAGTTTCATTTCGTAGATGTGGAGCACAAGACTTATCGCCTGGATGCCATCAAGGAGTTCCTGATGCAGAAGGGGGTGGCTATCTATGATACTGCCCAGCAGGTGATCCGTACCAAGAATACGGCATCTGACAAAGACTTGCAGGTGGTTCAGCCTTCCGACCTGGACGGCATGCTCCGTTCCCTGCCTAATTGCACGGCGGTACTTACTGCTGGACAACTGGCAACCAAAGTCTTTTCCGATCACTTCGGTATCAGGGAAAAACCGGAGATGGGAGGATTTGTGGAGTTTGAATTCGAAAACCGTAAGTTCCGTCTCTATCGTATGCCTAGCAGCAGTAGGGCTTATCCGATGGCTGTAGAGAAGAAGGCGGAGTATTATCGGAAAATGTTTAATGATATATTGGAAAAATAAGAGATATGGCAGAAAATAAAGTAACAGTGATCGGTATCGCTGGTGGTACCGGATGCGGTAAGACTACCGTAGTCAAGAGATTGGTGGAAGCTTTGCCTCCTCATTTCGTGGCAGTTGTTCCTCTGGATTCTTATTATAATGATACAACCCACATGACTGAGGAAGAGCGTAGAGCCATCAACTTCGATCATCCAGATGCCTTCGATTGGAAGTTGCTTCATCAGCAGCTTGCCGACCTTCGTGCCGGTAAGGCAATCGAGCAGCCTACCTATAGTTATCTGAAGTGTAACCGCGAGAAGGAAACGATTCATGTAGAACCTAAGCCAGTGATAATCATAGAGGGAATCATGACTTTGGTGGATAAGGAATTACGTGATTTGATGGACTTGAAGGTGTTTGTGGATACAGATGCCGATGAGCGCCTGATCCGTAACATTCAGCGTGATACCATCGATCGGGGGCGTACGGTTTCCATGGTGGTAGATCGTTATCTGAAGGTGCTCAAACCAATGCACGAACAGTTTATCGAACCAACCAAGCGCTATGCAGACATCATCATTCCTCAGGGAGGAGAGAATGCTACCGGTATCGGTATTCTCTGCAGATATGTAGAGGGATTGGTAGATTAAAACCATAAAAGCTTCTATCATTCGGATATGAATCCCATGATGGAAGCTTTTTTCGTATTATCTCTTTTGTATTTCCTGTGTCTTCTGCCATCTGCGTCGGTTGTTGGAAACCTTCAGGGCATTGACGGCTTCTACTACGCCATATACCAGCATTGCCCATCCGATAACGAGTAATGGGGCAGAGGCAATGGATGATGGGCTGAAGAGGGTGAACAACCCCAACAGCAGCAGGAGTGTAGGCATCAACCAATATACAATGCCCACTCTGCCCATCTTGGCTGCAGATACCAGATTCGCCATTTGGGTAAGGGCGCCCATAATCAGTATTGTCGAGAGAATAAACATCAGCCAGGCAATGAATACATTTGGCATCAGTGCCAGTACCAGGCCGAAGATGAGAGAACCGAGTCCTACAAGAGGAAAGTTAGGGCGCATACCTATGATATGGTTGCCTTGTGCATCGTAGAGATACTGTCCCTTCATTTTCTCTGCATTTCGCTTGGCACTCATATAACTGAGTAATGAGAATACGCCTGAGAGGAAAAACAATACACCGATGGCAATGGTAATCCAGGTGACTGTCTGTTCTCTGTATTGTATGAGTAGAGCACCTACAATGATGGCGCATAAGGCTCGAAATAATGAACTTTGTATTACTTTCATATCAATTGATTTATAATGTTGTGTTGCAATATTGCGTTTCCTTTTCTTGAAAAGTATTTCCATTCTATTGCAAAAGTACGAAAGATTTTTGATACCACAAGTTTTTTCTCTCGCTTTTATATCATATTTAACGCAATTTATTCCTTCATTTCAATTATTATCAGTAATTTTGTAAGCAAAAATAAAATAGATGGGTGAATGGCCATCTGATGATGATCAATATTCAATATGACAAAGCTATATTTAGTTCGACATGGTGAGACCATGGATAATGCCGCCCAGATTATGCAGGGGCAGACTCCAGGAAGGCTGAATGACGTGGGCATTCAGCAGGCTGAAGAAGTGGCAAGGAAAATGGCAAATGACCACATTGACGTCTTCGTTTCGAGCGATCTTTATCGCAGCATGCAGACTTGTGCCATCATTGCCCGTCCCCATTTGGAGGCAGAAATGCACTTGAAGGGAACTGCAGATGCTTCTACATTCTTGACGGAAGACGATATTCTCCAGAGAATAGAGACGACTCCTTTAATCAGAGAACGTGACTGGGGAGATTTTACGGGTAAGTTCATTCCTTCTCTTCCCAAAGATCCGAAGGATTGGCCGGATAATGTCGAGACCCTGGAGCGGATGAAGTCGAGGGCACAGAACTTCCTCACTTGGTTGAAGGTGGCGTATCCAGATAAGACGATACTCGCAGTTGGTCATGGTATCATCAACAAGGCGATTCAGAGTGTGTATTACAAATGCCCGATGAATCAGATAGAGAAAATGGCGAATGCCGAAGTGAGAGTTCTCATCCTATAATGGAATCATAGAGAAATCAGGAAGATTTTGCTCCAGGCAAACTAATCATAAAGTTCAAAGTTCAAATATCAAAGTTCAAAGTATATGAAAATTGCTCTTATCACAGGTGCAACCAGCGGAATTGGCGAGGGTTGTGCACGCCGCTTTGCAAGAGGTGGCTACGATTTGATCATTACGGGTAGAAACACCGGAAAACTGGAAATTCTCAAGAAAGCGTTGGAGGCAGAGGGGGTACAGGTCCTTGCTCTGGCTTTTGATGTGCGTAACCGTGAAGCGGCAAGAAAGGCTGTGGATTATATTCCGCAGGGTTGGCGCAATATTGATGTGCTGATCAATAATGCAGGCTTGGCTCGTGGTCTGGAACCTGAGTATCAGGGTAGTTTCGAGGATTGGGATCAGATGATTGATACCAATATCAAGGGACTCCTCACCATGACTCGTCTGATTGTTCCTGGTATGGTGAGACGTAATCATGGACACATTATTAATATAGGTAGTGTGGCTGGTGATGCGGCTTACGCTGGTGGCAATGTATATTGTGCTACCAAGGCTGCCGTCAAGGCTATCACCGATGGCTTGCGTATTGATGTGGCTCATACCAAGGTGCGTGTTACCAATGTCAAGCCCGGCTTGGTGGAGACGAATTTCTCTAATGTCCGTTTCCATGGAGATAATCAGCGTGCTGCCAGTGTTTATCAGGGTATCGAACCCTTGAATGGTGATGATATTGCGGATGTGGCTTTCTATGCTGCCAGTGCTCCGGAACATGTGCAGATTGCAGAAGTCCTGGTTCTTGCTACCCATCAGGCTAACGGAACCGTTATCCATCGTGACTAATCTTTTATAAGTAAGTTCCGTACGCCCTCAGGGCGTGCGGAACTTACTTATTATATAATGTGGCAGAGTCGGTTGATATCCGACTCGAAGGTTTCCCTGTTGAGCGCCTTGGCTCTCATTCCCGACTTGTAATTGTAGATGGTCTGGGTAGAGTAGTACAGCAGGGTTGCTATTTCCTGGCTATCCGTTACGCCCAGTCTCATCAGGGCATAGATTCTTACTTCGGTTGTCAGCTCATTAGAAGGTGGCAGCACGATATGGTGCTCAGGCTTGAGAAGTGTATTCAGTTCCTCAACGAAATTCGGATACAGTTCCATGAAAGCCTTGTCGAAACGGATGTAGAACATAGACGATTCCTCTTCTGCCAGCTTGAAACTGTTGATGCTCTTCAGTAAGTCGTCTGTCTGCTTGGCTTTTACTTTTCTGCTCACCAGTTTTCTGTAGTCATCCAGTTTGCGGATATACAGGGCACTGATATCCATAAAGAGAGTCATGTAGGTTTCACGTCGCTTATTGGTATCCATCAGTCGCTTGTTGAGTTCAGCCAGCTGTTTGTTCTGTGCCGCAATCTCCTGTCGGTTTTTCTTCAAACTGTTTTTCTGTTTGGTGTTGGCTATCGTAAGACTCAGAATGATGGTTAAGATGATGCAGGCACAGATGAGTCCAATCTCCATTCGGGTACGGGAACGTTCTGCAGCCTGCTGGTTGCTTGTAGTAATCACTGGCAGGATGTTTGAAATCTCTATCATACGGAGGCGGTTGTTGAAAAACTGGGCATCCTCCATGGAATGCTGAATATATCGGGTGGCACGCTTGCTGTTGTCTTTGTCCGTTTCGTAGAGAAAATAGGCAAGTTTTTGAAGGGCTATTGTCTCCTTGAGTTGGCAAATCCCATCAGACTCTATAGCCTCTACCAGATACTTCAAATACAGATCATACCGTTCGAGGCCTTTGTAGTAACGTGCTATGCCGTATGCAGACATAGGATGCAGTCGGTCATTTTTAGCCGTCTTCTTGAAAGCATTGAGATAGTGGTCTAAGACGCTTTTGTGGGTAGGAGAGCTGAGAAAGATATATTCTCCCTTCAGATACTGGTAATAAGCCGACTTCTTGCCTTTTTCATTGAAGTTATCAAGCAAAATTCTCATATAATACTTCTTCTTGGCTTTGAAATCGTTTGCAAATTCCGATTTGGCAGCGTAAGATTCCCAGTAATTGAACAGCCAGGCATAGGTGAAGTAGTAATACAGCTTTTGTTCGTAGGGCATTTGTTTAGGGTCGAGTGTTTTCAGAATGTTTTCCGCCTTGGCATAGAATCCTCCCACCGAGAGTGCGGATGCCCGGTGTATCTTAAAGCAAGTAATATAAAAGGTGTTATGGGTAGCTTCTGCCAGTTGGAGTCCTTTACTCACATAGGCACATGACGAGTCGTAGCGATAGTTACTATAGGCTCGATAGAGACTGTCGAGGTAGCATAACCTTTCCTCGTCAGTGATTGCATCGCCTGCCAGTCGTCTCAGTCGTTTGAGCTCCTTCTCTTTCTGTTGCTTGTAGTGGCTGTCCATTTCTATGGCGTGGTCAACCCGCTCCAATAGCTTTTCCTCATCGGTCTTGCCATAGGAGAGAAGTGGTATCATGATGAATAATAAAAGTATGTACTGCTTCATTTTTTATCCTTTTGTACGATTTTTGTTGTTTACGCTGCAAAGATATAGAAAAGATTTCTAATAAAAGCATTTACTTTGATAAAAATACTTAAATGGGTTAAAATACTGATAATCGGTAGGTTATATATCTAGCAAATCTATATTTTATTTACTATACGCCTACTAGGGTGTACAGATAGCCAAAAAAGTACGTATCTTTGCAGCGGAATTCAAAAAAGCAGTAAAAATAACTTTGGTTTAAAAACCACTTCAAGTCTTCTAAAGTTTAAAGGTATATAAATATTCCTTTTGTTGATTTAGTATGTTGATTTAAATAACAGTATTAGTTTCTTAGGGGAAAGATTGATTGAAATAGGAAGCCTGCTTGATTGAATCTATTTGCTTTCAAAAAAGCAGCAATGCTTTACTATTATGTTTAGGAAAGACTCGTCGTTTTCTTGTGAAAGAAGGCGGCGGGCTTTTTGTTTTTATAGGGTTGTACTTCCTTAAAGTATAATTTATGTTACTATGAATCTTTTTGTCTTCATAAAAGTTGTGTAGCTCGGAATAATTCATTATCTTTGCCACATATTTTATATATATATATAATGTATTATCATTAACTAGTATCACAGCAAAATATGAATATATTAGTTACAGGTGCTAATGGTCAGCTCGGTCATGAGATGCAGATTTGCGCCAAAAACAGCAATCACAAGTTTGTCTTCACCGATGTGGCTGAAGGCTATGAGAAATTGGATATTACTAACCTTGACGCTATCCGCGAAAAGGTGAAGGAAAATGATATCCAGGTTATTGTTAACTGTGCTGCCTATACCAACGTGGATAAGGCGGAGAGCGACTTCGATCTCGCCAACCTGCTCAACAATACGGCAGCAGGCAACTTGGCTCAGGCGATGAAGGAAGTGGAGGGAACCCTGATTCATGTGAGCACAGACTATGTGTTCCAGGGCGACAAGAACATTCCTTGCAAGGAAGACTGGGAAACCAATCCGCTCGGCGTATATGGCAAGACCAAGCTCGCCGGAGAAAAGAGCATCGAGGCTACTGGCTGCAAGCACATCATCATCCGTACGGCTTGGCTCTACTCTCAGTGGGGTAAGAATTTCGTGAAGACAATGCAGAACCTCACGGCTAGTCACGACTCCCTGAAGGTGGTATTCGACCAGGTGGGTACTCCTACCTATGCCGGCGACCTGGCTGCTGTCATCTCTCACATCATCGAGACCAACCAACTCGACAAGACTGGCATCTATCATTTCTCTAACGAGGGTGTATGCTCTTGGTTCGATTTTGCCAAGATTATCTGCGAACTCAGCGGCAATACCTGCGATATCCAGCCTTGCTACAGCGAGGAGTTCCCAAGCCCAGTGAAGCGTCCTCACTTCTCAGTGCTCGACAAGAGCAAGCTGAAGCAGACCTTCGGTTTCAAGGTGCCATACTGGACAGACAGTTTGAAGAAATGTATCGCCGAATTGGCGGAAGCAAAATAATTATAATATAAAAAAGAATTGAAATGAAGAATATCATTATCACGGGCGGTGCTGGTTTCATCGGCTCACACGTAGTAAGACTTTTCGTGAACAAATATCCTGAGTATCACATCATCAACCTCGATAAGTTGACATACGCAGGTAACCTGGCTAACCTCAAGGACATTGAGGACAAGCCTAACTATACTTTTGTTAAGGGTGATATCTGTGATTTCGACCTGATGTTGAAGCTGATGCAGGACTACAAGGTGGATGGCATCATCCATCTCGCTGCCGAGAGCCATGTAGATAGAAGTATCAAGGATCCATTCACTTTTGCTCAGACCAACGTGATGGGTACCCTGTCTCTGCTCCAGGCGGCAAAGATTTACTGGGAGAGTCTTCCAGAGGGTTACGAGGGCAAGCGTTTCTACCACATCTCTACCGATGAGGTGTATGGTGCATTGCAGATGACTCATCCTGAAGGCGTTCCTGCTCCTTTCACCACCAAGGCATCCAGCGGTAAGAACCACGAGGCTTACGGCGAGGAGTTCTTCCTGGAGACAACCAAGTACAATCCTCACTCTCCATACTCTGCATCCAAGGCAAGCTCAGACCACTTCGTGCGTGCTTTCCACGATACATACGGTATGCCAACCATCGTGACCAACTGCTCTAACAACTACGGTCCATACCAGTTCCCTGAGAAGTTGATTCCGCTGTTCATTAACAACATCCGTCATCGCAAGCCATTGCCAGTATATGGTAAGGGTGAGAATGTCCGTGACTGGTTGTATGTAGTAGATCATGCCCGTGCCATCGATATGATTTTCCACAAGGGTAAGATTGCCGAGACTTACAACATCGGTGGTTTCAACGAGTGGAAGAACATCGATATCATCAAGGTGGTTATCAAGACCGTTGACCGTCTGCTCGGCAGAAAGGAAGGCGAGGATATGGATCTCATCACTTACGTAACAGACAGAAAGGGTCACGATATGCGTTATGCCATCGACTCTCGCAAGCTTCAGAAGGAACTCGGTTGGGAGCCATCACTCCAGTTTGAGGAGGGTATCGAGGAGACCGTAAAATGGTATCTCGATAACCAGGAATGGATGGACAACGTAACCTCTGGTGATTACCAGAAGTACTACGACAACATGTATTCTAACCGTTAATAGACACCTGTAAGAGCAAAAGCTTTCACTATCCCAAGCTTTTGCTCTTGCGGGGCTTTTTTTGTTTTTCATCGATTAAAATCCCCTAAATATATTATTATTTCTTAATATTTCATTTTTTAGTACTTTGAAAACCCGAAAGTACGAAAAGTTTTTCTATCTTTGCAGCATCTAGAAAGATAAAAGTAATAGATATGAAAAAACAGGTAATTTTCGGCATAGCATTAGCGCTTGCTATTTTGTTATGCCTTCCTATGCAGGGACAGGAAAAAGTGGTTCCTCTGAAATATGGAAACATGGACCACTGGGTAATCAGAAATATCAAAGAGTCGGCTATCATTGGTGGTAATCAGAAAACCATTTATGCCGTAGGACCTAATATGACTATCCATGGCAATACTCCATATACCAATAAGGGTGGGTCTCCTTGGGGCTCATCCAATGTTCTTGCGCATGTTTCCGGCATTTACAAGACCAATAATTCGGTTTATCGCGACAGGCACGGCAGTGGCTATTGCGCCAAACTGGAGACTCATATAGAAAAGGTAAAGGTGTTGGGACTTATCAATATCAAGGTACTTGCAGCTGGTTCCCTTTTCCTGGGAGATGTTCGTGAACCGATCACCAGTACCAAGGATGGTCCAAAGGCTATCAACTGGGGTATTCCGTTTACGGCTCGTCCTAAGGCTTTGCGTTTCGATTACAAGACCTCTCTTCCTAATGTTGCCAACCGTATCAAACAGAATGGATTCAGTGGTGCCTCTACTGTGGCTGGAAGAGACCATGCCATCGTGGTGCTCTATCTTCAGAAGCGTCACGAGGATGCCAAGGGTAATATCACAGCCAAGCGAGTGGGTACGATGGTGGTACGATACGGCAAGAGTACGAATGGATGGGTGGAAGATGCAACCTATACCATCCACTATGGTGATATTCGTCACATGGCTGGCTACCATGCCGCAACGATGGGACTCCGTTCTACCGATTATGCCCGCAACAGCAAGGGTAAGAGTGTGCCCGTAAGAGAAGTGGGATGGGCTGCTGCCGATGAAACGCCTACTCATCTCATTCTCCAGTTCTCTTCTTCGGATGGCGGTGCCTATATCGGAACACCAGGCAACACCTTGTGGATAGATAATGTGTCACTGGTATATTAATGATGTATCACAGGTTTATTAGTAAATGACGAAAAAAGAATCAACAGGAAAATATTGACTTTATGAAGCATATTCTAACCATACTTTTTGCGATGATGGCATTAAGCAGCTATGCCTCGGATCCAATTTCTTCAGATACTCTCTCTTCAGAGAAGGTGGATACAGCCCAGCAGGTCAAGAAATCGTGGATGACGCGATTCCTAGACTACTTCAATGATGCCAACAAGAACAAGCAGCATAAGCGGTTCGACTTCAGCGTAATTGGAGGTCCTCACTATGCTTCTGATACCAAGTTTGGTCTGGGAATGGTGGCTGCAGGACTTTACCGCACCGATCCTAACGATAGCATTTTGCCGCCTTCCAATGTATCGCTTTTCGGTGATGTCAGTTCGGTGGGCTTCTATATGTTGGGTGTTCGGGGCAATCATATAGCTCCTGCCGGTCGTTACCGCATTGATTATCATCTCTATTTCTATTCCTTCCCTTCCGATTTCTGGGGAATCGGTTACGAGATGGGCGATAACGATGACAACAAGAGTGATATGAAGCGTTGGCAGGCTCAGGCAGAAGCCAGTTTTCTGTTCAGGGTAGCCGATAACTTCTATGTGGGACCGATGGCAGCTTACGACTATGTGATAGGCAAGCAGATAGAGTGCCCGGAATTGCTGCAGGGGATGGATAAGCATACCTGGAATGTAGGAGTGGGCGTATCTTTGGTTTATGACAACCGAGATAATCTTACCAATCCGCACCGGGGTATCTATCTGAATCTGAAGCAGATGTTCCGGCCAGAATTTATGGGTAACGATTATGCCTTTAGTACGACTCATTTCCGTTTTGATGCCTATCAGCGACTGGGCAAGGGAACGATTCTTGCCGAGGATTTCGGAGCCAATCTCAATTTCGGCAATCCTTCATGGGGTATGATGGCGGAACTGGGAGGTACCAGTTCGATGCGTGGCTATTACGAGGGCCGCTATCGCGACAAGCATTCCCTGGAGGCTACCGTGGAGTTGCGCCAGCATGTCTGGAAGCGAAATGGTATTGTGGTCTGGGCTGGAGCAGGTACAGTTTTCCCTAAGTTCTCTGCGTTGCGAAGCAGACTGATTCTGCCGAATGCGGGAGTAGGCTATCGCTGGGAGTTCAAGAAGAATGTGAATGTACGATTGGATTATGGATTTGGAAAGTCGGGACAGTCTGGCTTCCTCTTCAATATCAACGAGGCATTTTGATGAGACTTTTTCATGATGCATTCACGATGCTTTCACGATATGCTCATGAATTCTTTTCACGATTTGCTCTATATATATAAAAGGTGTAGTCTATGAATCATTCTATATGTAATACTATATATAATAAGGTGTCTTCGGGCACCTTCCTTTACTGGTATGCGGTGGTGGCATTGCTGCTGCCCAACATCGCCCTGTGCTTTACCGAAAGATTGTCTTTCTGGGCGGGCGCAGCCAATGTGCTGTTGCCTCTGGCTCTGTATATGTGGTTCTTTTCCGTAGCCAGATGTCCGGGCAAGATGGTATGGTGGGCATTTCTCTTTGTCTTTTTCGCAGCCTTCCAGCTGGTGTTGCTCTATCTCTTCGGTACAGGAGTGATAGCGGTGGATATGTTCCTGAATCTCGTGACTACCAATCCAGGAGAGGTGATGGAACTGCTGGACAATCTGGTACCTGCCGTGGTAGGTGTTTTTGTGATTTATCTTCCCTTGCTCATTCTGGCTGTCATCCATATCAGGAAGAAGCGTCAGTTATCTGTCTCTTTTCAGCATCACGTTCGCAAATGGCTGATGGAGGTGGGGGCTATCGGTCTCTTCTGTCTGCTGGCATGCTATGTGGTGGTGGATGATTACCGGATGCGCAATCAGCTCTATCCTGTCAACGTCTGCTACAATCTCTATCTGGCTTTCGAGCGCAATGCGGCATCGGAGAATTACAGGGAGGTAAGCCGTAACTTCCGGTTTGATGCCCGGAGTGGGCACGATGTGGAAGCTCCTGAGGTGTATGTGATGGTAGTGGGAGAGACGGCACGAGCCCATAACTTCAGTCTCTATGGTTATCCTCGGAATACCAATCCTCTGCTTTCCAAAACGCAGGGTATTATGGCTTTCCCTGATGCAACCACGCAGAGCAACACCACCCACAAGAGTGTACCGATGCTTCTGTCGGCTGCTTCGGCAGAGGATTTTGAGCGCCTTTTTCATGAGAAAGGCATCTTGGTGGCCTTTAAGGAAGCCGGATTCCATACTGTGTTTATCAGCAACCAGTTGCCCAATCATTCGTTTATCGATTTTTTGGGAGAACAGGCTGATGAACATTATTTTCTGAAGAAAGAGGATGCTTTGCAAGGTAATCATTATGATGAGGATTTGTTGCAGAAACTGGATGAGATATTGCCCAAGGCTGATGCTTCCTCGTCTGCCCATTACCGTTATCGCAAGCTCTTTGTCGTTCTTCATACCTATGGTTCTCACTTCAATTATCAGGAGCGTTATCCCCGTAGTTTCGCTTATTTCAAGCCCGATAGCAGGAGTGAGGCAAAGTCGGAGAATCGGCGTGACCTCCTGAATGCCTATGATAATACCATCCGATATACAGATTATATCCTGCATGGTATCATTGAACGTCTGCAGAAATGGGAGGGGATACAGACTAAGACGGATGGGGTATATGGTCAGCCTATATCAGCGATGCTCTATACCAGCGATCATGGAGAGAATATTTTCGATGATGAGCGCTGCCTCTTCCTTCATGCTGCTCCGAAGGCTTCGGATTACGAACTGCATGTGCCTTTCATCATCTGGACTTCTGAAGGATTCAGTAAACAATATCCGGATATATTGAAGGCATTGGGAGAAAATCGGTCAAAACAGGTACAGAGTAGTCTTTCGGCTTTTCATACCATGTTGGGCATCGGTGGCATTCAGACCCATTATCGTCAGGATGAATATTCGGTGGCAAGTGATAAATATCATCCGGTAAAGTTGCTCTATCTCGATGATCATGACGAGGCAATACCGCAGGAAGATGCCAAGTTTTTGCGTTAAATTCTAAGCCAAAAGGCTTTCTTACAGCAAAATATATGAAAAGAGTTTTCGTAAATATCAATTATTTGCGAAAACTCTTTGTCGTATCTATAATTTGCTGTATCTTTGCACCCGGATTTAGATAATAATAAAAATACAGTTGTTATGGAGCCAACTCGAAAAATCGAAAAGGTGAGCATGCGCAACCTCCACATGGAGGATTATGACCAGCTCGCCAAGTCGTTTAAGCGTATTTACGCAGACTCAGATGTATTCTGGACAAAAGAACAGATTAAGAAACTCATTACTATCTTCCCTGAGGGACAGGTGGTTATCATCGTGGATGATAAGATTGTGGGCTGTGCGCTCTCTATCATCGTCAACTATAATATGGTGAAAGGCGACCATACCTATGCTCAGGTGACAGGTAATGAAACCTTCAATACCCACGATCCTAATGGAAACATCCTTTATGGTATTGAGGTATTTATCCACCCAGACTATCGTGGCTTGCGATTGGCTCGCCGTATGTATGAGTATCGCAAGGAACTCTGCGAGAAGCTCAACCTGAAGGCTATCATGTTTGGAGGTCGTATTCCAAACTATCATAAGTATGCCGACAAGATGCGCCCTAAGGAGTACATCGAGCACGTAAGAAACCGTGAAATCTATGACCCGGTTCTTACCTTCCAGCTTTCCAACGACTTCCACGTTCGCCGTGTCATCCGCAACTATCTTCCTAGTGATGAGGAGAGCGAACACTGCGCAACCCTCTTGCAGTGGGATAACATCTACTATCAGCCAACTACGGATTCTTATGTAGATAGAAAGCCAACCGTGAGAATCGGCTTGGTACAGTGGCAGATGCGTCCATACGCTTCGGTAGACGACCTTTTTGAGCAGGTAGAGTTCTTCGTGGATTCCGTGAGCGACTATAAGAGCGATTTCATCCTCTTCCCAGAGTATTTCAATGCGCCATTGATGGCGAGATTCAACGATTTGGGTGAGGCACAGAGCATCCGCATGATGGCTCAATATACTGATGAAATCCGTGACCGATTCCGTGAGTTGGCCATCAGTTACAACATCAACATCATCACGGGTAGTATGCCTTATCTCAAGGATGATTCCCTCTACAATGTCGGTTTCCTTTGCCGTAGAGATGGTAGCGTGGATATGTACGAGAAGATTCACGTAACTCCTGATGAGCAGAAGTGCTGGGGATTGAGCGGCGGTAGCCATATCCAGACCTTTGATACTGATTGTGGTAAGATTGGTATCGTGATCTGCTATGATGTGGAGTTCCCTGAACTTTCCCGTCTGATGGCAGAGGATGGTATGCAGATCCTCTTCGTTCCATTTATGACCGATACGCAGAATGCTTACTCTAGAGTGAGAGTCTGTGCCCAGGCACGTGCCATTGAGAACGAATGCTATGTAGCCATTGCAGGTAGTGTGGGTAACCTGCCACGTGTTCACAATATGGATATCCAGTATGCCCAGAGTGCCGTATTCACTCCTTGCGACTTCGCCTTCCCTAACGATGGCAAGCGTTCGGAGGCAACACCGAATACCGAGATGATTCTCGTATCAGATGTTGACTTGAATCTCCTGAATGAGCTTCATACCTACGGTGCCGTTCGAAATCTTCGTGACCGTCGCAAGGATCTCTACGAATTGAAACAGAAGAAGTAGGTTAAGTGAAGAGCACTTCTTTTTAGTGAAGAATGAAAAGTGAAGAACGAAGAGTGAAGAATTCGATAGTATTGATATATAGATATATAAAGAATGTATAAGATAGACATCTCGGAGCGCACGCTCCACTTCAAGCAGCCGGCAGGCACGTCTCGTGGCGTATATACCACGAGACACAGTTATTATCTCACCCTTACATCGGATGAATTGCCGGGAGTGGAGGGAGTGGGTGAGTGTGCTACGCTCCCTGATCTCAGTTGCGATGCCAAACCGGAATATGCTGTCACCCTTCGACAGGTATGTCAGATGGTGGAGCAGATGGGACGCATCCCATACGATATGATTCGTGCTTACCCTAGCATCACCTTCGGCTTGGAAACTGCCTTCGCTTCGTTCTTCGATGCGGCGAAGAAGTTTTTGGAGATTGTTCCTGCTGAAGGAGCATCTTCTTCTTCAGAAATGTTGAAGCAGAAAGGGGTCTCTGTTCCTGTAGGAATGGAGAACCTGGTAGATCTCTTCGACTCTCCTTTCGGAAAAGGAGAAGAGGGTATCACCATCAACGGACTGGTATGGATGGGTACTTACGAGGAGATGCTGGCACGACTGGAGGAGAAGCTCCAGGCGGGTTTCCATTGTGTGAAACTGAAGATTGGTGCCATTGATTTCTTCAAGGAACTCGATCTCATCAAGCGCATTCGTGATGTCTATACCCAGGAACAGGTAGAACTGAGAGTGGATGCCAATGGTGGTTTTCTGCCAGAGAATGCCATGAGTCAGTTGGAGGCTTTGGCTAAGTATGATATTCATTCCATCGAGCAGCCTATCAGGCAGCATCAGTGGCCTAAAATGGCGCAGCTCTGTAGGGAAACTCCGCTCCCCATCGCCTTGGATGAGGAGTTGATTGGCGTGAATGTGAGAAGCATGAAGGAGGCTTTGCTCGATACCATTCGTCCACAGTATATCATCCTGAAGCCTTCGCTCCATGGTGGAATCTATGGTTGCAACGAGTGGATCCAGTTGGCCAGTCAGCGTGGTATTGGCAGTTGGATTACCTCGGCATTGGAGAGTAACATCGGGCTGAATGCCATCGCCCATTATGCAGCCAAGGTATATGGTCCGAATGTAGAGATGCCTCAGGGCTTAGGCACCGGTCAGCTCTTTACTGATAACATCCCAATGCCATTGGAAATCCGGGGGGATAAACTCTTTATTGTAAAATAATATAATATAGTATTTTACCCCTATTTGTTTCGGCGGATTTGCAATCCGCCGCATCATTGGGTAACTATTGCGGATTTGTAATCCGCTAAGCAGGGTATAATTTAAATTATGACTTTAGAAGATTTCTTTTCTGAATGGAATAACGATAGCGACCGGGTACTGGTGCATACCAGTGGCTCCACGGGAAAGCCCAAGCCGATGATGGTGGAGAAGAAGCGAATGCTCAACTCCGCCCGCATTACTTGTGATTTCCTGGGATTGAAGCCTGGTGATAGCGCTTTGCTCTGTATGTCGCTTGATTATATCGCAGGTAAGATGGTGGTGGTGCGCAGTATCGAGCGTCATCTCCATCTTATTTCTGTTTCTCCTAGTGGTCATCCGCTGAAGAATATAGATTTGAAAGATGTAAATGGAAAAGATGTAAATGGGGAAATCACTTTTGCCGCCATGGTTCCGATGCAGGTGTATAATACCCTGCAGGTCCCTGAGGAGCGGGAGCGACTTACTCACGTACGCCATCTGATTATCGGAGGTGGAGCCATCGATGCATCCTTGGAAAAGGAACTCCAGGCTCTTCCTGGCAATATCGCTATCTGGAGCACCTACGGCATGACCGAAACCTTATCTCATATCGCCTTGCGAAGAATCAATGGCGCTGAGGCTAGCGAATGGTATCAGCCTTTTGATAGCGTGAAAATCAGTCAGACCGAAGAAGGCTGTCTCGTCATCGATGCCCCTCTTGTTTGTGCCGAAACCCTGGTAACGAATGATATTGTGGAAATAGAATCCTATATATATAATAAGGTGGAAAAACATGATGAGGTGGAAAAAAATGAAGTGGTGGAAAAACTTCGTTTCCGAATCAAGGGCAGAAAGGATAATGTTATCTGCAGCGGTGGTATCAAGATTCAGATAGAAGAAGTGGAGGCTCTCTTGAAGCCTCATCTTGAAAAACCTTTCATGATAGCCAAGAAGAAAGATGAGAAGTTTGGAGAAATCGCCGTTCTCCTGACAGAGGATGAGGATCTCAAAAAAGTAGAGGCGACTATCCGCCGCCTCTTATCTGGTAAATCAGATGATTCAAACAAATCATCTGAATCTAAATGTCATAAATATTGGATTCCAAGGGAATACCGATATGTAGAGCATCTTCCGCTTACCGAAACCGGAAAGCCGAAGCGCTGCTGTTTGGCATAAAGATACAATAATGGCGGGTTGATAGCCCGCCATATTATATTATCCTTCTCTGAAGAAGTCGAGTGCTTCCTTGATTTCTTCTGTTGTAGCCGTCTGGTTGATGCGGATGTCTCCGATGGCTCCCAGCATGGTGAAGTTGATGATACCATTCTGGTTCTTCTTGTCGTGATGCATCAGCTCAATCAGCTCATCGTAGTCATCGCAGGTGATGTTCAGCGTACCGTAGTTCTCCTTGATGAAGTTCACGGTCTGTCGCATCTTCTCGGTTGGGAATCCTGTCTTTGCCACACTGAGATAAAGCTCTGGGATGAGACCGAATGCCACGGCATAACCATGAAGGATTGGCTTGCGCTTCAGCGCCCAGCTCTCGAAGGCATGACCGAAGGTATGTCCCAGATTCAAAGCCTTGCGGATGCCCTTCTCATGAGGATCCTGTTCCACGATGCGCTCCTTTACCTTCACGCTGTCGCCCACCATTCGCTGCAACTGCTTCAGGTCTGGGGTGGCAAGGTCGAAGCTTACCAGCTCTTCCCACATCGCCTCGGTAGAAATCAAGCCGTGCTTCAGCATTTCGGCATAGCCCGAACAGATATTCTCGGCATCCAGGGTCTTCAGGAACTCGGTGTCGAGAATCACGAACTTAGAATCGTTGAAAACACCCACCTCATTCTTCAAACCTCCGAAGTTGATGCCGGTCTTTCCACCCACAGATGCATCTACCATCGCCAGCAGGGTAGTAGGAATATTGATGAAGTTGATGCCGCGCTTGAAGGTGCTCGCAGCAAAACCGCCGAGGTCGGTTACCATACCTCCTCCGAGGTTGATCATGCAAGAGTGACGTGAAGCGCTGCCTTCCTGCAGTCCCTTCCATACCATCATCAGGCTTTCGATGTCCTTATGACTGTCGCTAGCCGGAATCGTTATCACCTTAGCTTCCTTCATGCAGTAGAATTTCTGCAAAACCGGAAGGCACATTTCCTGTGTGGTAGTATCTGTAAGCACAAACAGCTTGTCGTGCTCGCATTCTGAGAGAGCGCTTACCAGTTCGTTCTCCAGATGGGTTGATATGATTACTCTCTGATTCATAACATATATACTTTTAAAAGAAACTGACTTTCAGAGTCACCTTTTGTGGGCAACTCATCGTAAATTCGCTTGCAAAGGTACGTTAAATCAGAGACAAAACAAAATAAAAAGCACTTTTTTATCTATAAAAGTTTAAACCTTGATATATTTTATGCGTCAAAAGAAGCAGAATGCCCCAAAAAGAGCAGCTGTTTTTTACAATTGCGCTTTTATAGGGTCTAATCATGTAAGTAAGTCAAATATATAAGTAAGAAATAATAATAACGTTTATAATTAATGAAAAGATCTATTCTGATGATGCTTCTGGTGTTCGTAACCATGGCATCTTTTGCTCAGGATCGCTTGATTACCGGTGTGATTACCGACCGTGATACCAAGGATCCCGTAGAACAGGTAACGATTCAGTTACTCAAGACCGACAGTACCTATGTGTCGGGTGCCATTAGCAACGAGAAGGGACTCTTCCATCTCAATGCACCTGCCAATGGCAAGTATTTACTCAAGATTTCGAGTGTGGGTTACAAGACTACCGTGAAGCGTGTGCAGATTGCCGACGATAAGAATCTGGCAATGGGCAATGTGGTTCTCGGTGCAGATGCCATCATGCTGAAGGGTGCCGTGGTTACTGCCATGGCGCAGAAGGTGAACCTGAAGGAGGATACCTTCGTCTATAACTCGGCTGCCTACCGTACACCGGAAGGTTCGGTGGTAGAGGAACTGGTGAAGCGCCTGCCGGGTGCTGAGGTAAGCGACGATGGTACCATCAAGATTAATGGTAAGGAAGTGAAGAAGATTCTCGTGGATGGCAAGGAGTTTATGACGGGCGATACCAAGACTGCCCTGAAAAACCTGCCTACCAGCATCATCGACAAAATCAAGGCATACGATGAGAAGAGCGATCTCTCTAAGGTAACCGGTATCGATGACGGTGAGGAACAGACCGTGCTCGACTTCGGTGTGAAGAAGGGTATGAACAAGGGTTTGATTTCCAATATCGACCTGGGTGTGGGCAACGAGAGCCGTTACAGTATGCGTGGTATGGGTGGTTACTTCAATAATAACAACCGGTTCATGCTCTTTGCCAATGCCAATAATACCAGCGACCGTGGATTCGGTGGCGGTGGACTAGGCAGAGGTTTCGGTGGTGCCAATGGCTTGAATGCCAGCAAGATGATAGGTGCCAACTACAACTATGAGTTGAAGAACAAGTTCAAGTTCAATACTTCCCTCCGCTGGAACCATAGCGATGGCGATGTATGGAGCAGTCGTTCCAGCGAGAACTTCATGGGAAGCAGCAGCTCTTTCAGCAATAGCCTGAGCCAGAGTTTCTCCCGCAGTAACAGCTGGAATGGCAACATCCGATTGGAGTGGATGCCTGATTCCATGACCAATATCCTCTTCCGTCCTTCCATCTCCTGGAGTACCAGCGATGGATTGAGTGGCAGCCAGTCGGCTTCTTACAACAAGGATCCTTATACCATTACCTCCAAAGACCCTCTTTCTGAGGAAGGTATTGAGGAGTTGGATAAGGCTGAGGCTATGGTGAACAGTCAGTTGACTAACGGAATCACCTATTCTGATAATAACAACATCAATGGTATGTTGCAGATCAACCGCAAGTTGGGCAACAAGGGACGTAACATCACCTTCCGTGTGGATGCCAAATATACTGATAATGACAGCAAGAGCATCTCGCTCAACAATGCCAAGCTCTATCTCGTACAGACGGCAGAGGGTAAGGATTCTACTTATCAGACCAACCGCTACAACCTGACTCCTTCGAAGAATTACAGTTATGCGGGACAGTTGACCTATAGTGAGCCACTCTGGAAGGCTACCTTCCTGCAGTTCAGCTATAAGTTTACTTACAGCTACTCTAAGAGCGACCGCAGCACCTACGATTTCAGCAAGTATGCGATGAGTGGTAATCAGGAGTACCGTGGTTGGGACAGCTATCTGAATCCGTTTGCCGGTCATCTCGAAGATTACAAGGATGATAATCAGAGCCGTTTCTCTGAGTATCGCAATTACAATCATGATATACAGGTGATGATGCGATTCATCCGTCAGAAGTACAACCTGAACTTCGGTGTGATGGTTCAGCCACAGCAGTCTAAGTATATCCAGGATTATCAGGGAGTTCATGTAGATACCGTTCGCAATGTGGTGAATATGAGTCCAACGCTCGATTTCCGCTATCGCTTCTCAAAGATGAGCAACCTGCGTGTGAACTATCGTGGTACCACATCTCAGCCAAGCATCTCGCAGTTGCTTGATATCACCGACAACAGTGACCCGCTGAACATCTCGAAGGGTAACCCTGGCTTGAAGCCATCGTTTACTCAGAACTTCCGATTGTTCTACAACAACTTCGTGCAGAGCCACAACAAGGGTGTTATGACCTTCATCAACTTCTCAACCACCAGCAATAGCATCAGCAATAAGGTGACCTACGATGAGAAGACTGGTGGAAGAATCACCCGTCCGGAGAATATCAATGGTAATTGGAATGTGATGGGAGCCTTCATGTTCAACTGCTCTATCGATAGTGCCGGTGTGTGGAACTTGAATACCGACACCAACTTGGGTTACAACAACTACGTGAGCTATCTGAGTCTCGACAAGCAGTCTGATTCCCAGAAGAATACCACCCGCAGCACCACTTGGAGAGAACGCCTCTCATTCAGTTATCGCAACAACTGGCTGGAGCTTTCGCTTGATGGAACATTGAATTATAACCATGCCAAGAATAAGTTGCAGCCTAACAGCAACCTCGATACTTGGCAGTTCTCTTATGGTCCTAGCATGACGCTTACAGCTCCTTGGGGAACCAGCTTGAACTCAAGCCTCTCTATCAGCAGTCGCCGTGGATATAATGATAGCAGCATGAACACCGATGAGTTTGTATGGAATGCGCAGCTCTCTCAGAGTTTCCTGAAGGGCAAGCCATTGACCATCATGCTCCAGTTCTACGATATCCTTCGTCAGCAGAGCACTTTCTCTCGTGCCATTTCTGCTACATCCCGTACGGATACGGAGTATAATGCCATCAACAGCTATGCGATGCTCCATGTGGTATATCGCTTGAATCTCTTCGGAGGCAAGCAGGCTCGTCAGGGTGGTTCTGATGGCCCTGGAGGACCTGGTGGTCGTCCTGATTTCAGTGGTCGTCCATTCAATGGTGGTCGTCCTGGTGGAAGAATGTTCTAAGTGAAGTTTAAATAGATATGACAAAAAGAAATCCCCGCTCTTCATGATGAGGAGCGGGGATTATTCTTTTCTATGTTAAATAGCGAGGGGGGAATCGCTATCTTCATTTCCCTGATTAGAGAGCGAACTTGTAACCTACAGTAATCTGGATTACGTTGTTGTAGTGATCGTAGTTATCTGCAAGCTTAGTTACACCGATGTTGTAACGAGCATCGAAAACGATACCCTGGTACTCGTAAGAGAGACCTACTGGGATAGAGAGATCTACGGTCTTTGCATCGTCCATATCATCCTTATTTACCAAGAAGCCTGGCTGCAAACCTGCCTTGAGTGCAAGACCAGCTACTGGGTAGTAGTTCAAAGTGATAGGCACATTGATGTAGCCTGGATTCCACTTAAAGTCATTCTTGATAGTTCCGCTTCCGATAGGAGTGTCAATATCTACATCCTTGCCCTTGAAGCCCTGTACAGAATAGAGGGCACCTACTGCGATACCGAAGTTGTCTGCAGCCTGATACTGCAATTCTGCACCAGCTGCGAAACCAGCCTTCCAGTCGTTATCTCCGATTGTAGCAACATTCAAACCTACCTTAGGCTGGAGAGTTGTTGTACCTGCAGCCTGCTGTGCGAAAGCACCTACTGAAGACAGCACCATAGCTGCCATAACAAATAATTTTTTCATAATCTCTAAATTCTAAAATTAATAGTATGTTAATTCTCACGATGGAGTAAGATGGTAATCAGCTTATACTCTGATACCATAAATAACCGATTGCAAAGATATAGGTTTTCTCTATTCGCTCCAAATTTTTTAAGCTTTATTTTCCATCATATTACAAAATGTAGCATACTTGTTCCCATATCGTATGTTTTTAGAAATTATTATCCCCTTTTTCTTGCATTGTATCATAAAAAGTTGTATCTTTGCAGAGATAAAAGTATAGCGTATGGGACTAGAATTTGGAAAATGATTAATGGACGTTGCCAAATATATACTGACGGCGCTCTTGCTTGCGACTTTCTTGGGGGATATGAATTCCGCAGGTACTATTATAGCCTCTATAGTTTTGATGTTAGGAATGCTTGGCATCGGATTGTGGCTGGTTAAGAAATCAAGTAATAATAATAAAAAGAAAGGAAAATAAAAATGGATGCTCATGAACTTAATACTTGGCTTATATTAGGAACCCTTTTCTTGCTTTGTTTGGTAGGATTAGGAATAGGTATCTATGATACAATGAAGCAAAAGAAAGAAAAAAGCCTTTCGGCTTAAAGGAAAATAATTATGACTACACAAGAAAACTCCCCCTATACTCTTTGAAGTGTAGGGGGAGTTTTTGTTTATTCTTCATCTTCGTCCCAGTCTTCTTCATCGAATCCAAACATGGCTGGATCAACGAAGGCATCCAGGGCACGGCGTTCTTTCTTGGTTGGGCGACCAGTGCCTCTTGCTCTATCTACGAATCCGCTGATGCGACTCATCTCCAGCAGTTCATACTGCTTAGGATCAGTCACGTTCTTATAGACTCCGAAGAGCATTTTGGCTCCTACACGCTGCTCTATGCAGTCGAGTACCTCAAAAGAGTAGGTAATCGGGGCTTTCTTCACGCTCACCACGTCGCCACGTTTAATGATGAAGGAGGGTTTGCGGGTTACGCCGCCTACAGTTACTCTGCCATTCTTGCAGGCATCGGCAGCAATGCTGCGAGTCTTGTAAATGCGGGCTGCCCAAAGCCACTTGTCTATTCTTGCTGATTCTTTCATGATTTCTAATGCTTATAGAGATTAATCACTAATCATTAATAATTAATCACTATAATTATTTCTTTCCTAGCTTGTTGTATTGGTTCATGGTGATGTCGATACCAGCCAATACGAAGCTCTTGATAATCTCCACACCCAGGTCGATGGCAGGCTGAAGCTGCTTCATGTCTTCCTCAGTGTATTTACCCAGTACCCAGTCTATCTGTCCGCCACGTGGATAATCGTTGCCGATACCCATGCGCAGGCGGGCGTAGTTCTGACCGATAAGCTGCTGGATATGGCCCAGTCCGTTGTGACCACCATTGCTTCCGTTAGCCTTCAGGCGGAAAGCGCCGAGAGGCAGGGCTAGCTCATCGCTGATTACCAGGAGTCGGCTCTGGTCAATCTTTTCCTGATTCAGCCAATATCTCACGGCATTACCACTCAGGTTCATGAAGGTGGTAGGCTTCAGCAGGATAATCTTTCTTCCCTTGAGCGTGGTCTCGGCAATGAAGCCATATCGCTTATCCTCAAAATGAATATTG
Organism: Segatella sinensis; assembly: GCF_040095255.1. Taxonomy (NCBI): domain Bacteria; kingdom Pseudomonadati; phylum Bacteroidota; class Bacteroidia; order Bacteroidales; family Prevotellaceae; genus Segatella; species Segatella sinensis. The sequence continues at coordinate 53,785 of NZ_JBBNGE010000009.1, forward strand.
GACGCTTTAGCAAAAGCGTCCAATACCATAAATCCTGTGTTGTGCCTGGTATCAGCGTATTCATCGCCAGGGTTACCAAGCCCACAAATCAAATATTTATCCAATGTTTGATAATGCTTTACTCAGGTTCGTAAAATCTTTGATGACTATCGATTAAGCCTCCTCCTCAGCAGCAGCCTGTGCAGCGAGCTGAGCGTTACGTGTCATCTTGATAGAGCAAACTACAACAGCCTTGCTTGTAGCCAACTCGAGACCCTCGAATGAGAGGTCACCTACCTTGATGCTCTTACCAATCTTCAACTCTGTAACGTCGATATCGAGGTGCTCAGGAATAACCTGATAAGGAGCTGTAACGTTGATCTTACGGATAGAGAGGTTCATACGACCACCATCACGTACACCCTGTGCAAGACCTACCAACTTAACTGGGATACCGATAGTGATAGGCTTCTGGTCGTTCACCTCGTAGAAGTCAACGTGCAGAGGAGCATCTGTTGTTGGGTGGAACTGGATCTCCTTCATGATAGCTGTGTGGCTCTCACCGTCGATGATGAGGTTGATTACATATACATGAGGAGTGTAGATGATCTTACGCAACTCAGTGAATGGAACTGCGAATGACATAGCCTCAGGAGCACCGTTTGCATCCTTCTTCTCACCATAAAGGTTACATGGGATGAAACCTTCCTTACGCAATGACTTAGAAGCTTTCTTGCCAAGGTCTGTACGCTTCTGACCTGTTACATTAATCTCTTTCATTTGTGTTACTCTAAATTAAGTTGTTAAAATAATAATTTTGCCTTAACTCGCCATCACACGGATTAGCTTTGTTTGAAGCATGCCTCGCGAGTGTTTCTCGTAAAGCGGGTGCAAAATTACTACTTTTATTTGGAATATGCAAATTTCTGGGCGATATTTTCTCCAAAATGCCCGTTAAATATCTAAAACTCATCACCTAACCTTAAAAAAATAGAAATTATTGCCCCTTTTCTTGCATATTATATATTAAATATGTAAATTTGCATTGTTTTAGGTAATTATATAAATAAATCTTTTAAATTATTAGAGAATGATTAATAGGGATTTGATAAGACGTAAGATTGTGCAGTTAACCTACGCATACTATCAGAACAGCAATCATAATATTGATAATGCTGAAAAGGAGCTGTTGTTTGCTCTTTCTAAGTCGTATGACTTGTACAACTATATGTTGCAACTCATTGTAGCTCTTACCCAGGAGGCACAGAAGCGCTATGAGGTAGAGGTAGCTCGTGCTCAGCGTGAGGGTGCTCCAGAGCCTTCTTCAAGATTCGCATACAATAGATTTGCTGTGCAGTTGGAAGAGAACAAGATGCTCGCCGACTGGGCTGATGTGAAGAAGTCTTCTTGGGAAGAGGATATCGAAACAGTACGCAAGATTTATACTGCCATCGTCTCCAGCGATCTCTATGCCAGCTATATTGACGGTTCCATGACCAAGGATCATGAGGAGGAACTTACCGATTATGCATACGACCGCGAGTTCTGGCGCCGTGCTTACAAGACTTTCATTCTGAACAATGATGAACTCGATGCTTTGCTCGAGGAGAAGAGCCTCTACTGGAATGATGACAAGGATATCATCGATACCTTCGTGCTGAAGACCATCAAGCGCTTCGAGCCAACCAGCAAGGCTGATCAGGAATTGCTTCCGGAATATAAGGATGAAGAGGACCGCGACTTTGCCCGCAAGCTCTTCCGTGCTACATTGCTCAACTGCGATGCTTATCAGCACTATATCGGTGATGCTTGCCGCAACTGGGATTTCAACCGCCTGGCTTATATGGATGTAGTAGTCATGCAGATTGCCATTGCCGAGCTGATGACTTTCCCTGGCATTCCTGCTACGGTTACCATCAATGAGTATGTAGATCTTGCCAAGCTCTATAGTACTCCTCGCAGTGGTGGCTATGTAAACGGCATGCTCGATACCATCGCCCGCTTCCTCATCTCTCGTGGCTTGATCCAGAAGGAGTTGCCTGAGCGCAAGGGTGGTCATCATGGACCTCATGGACATAAGGAAGGCTAATATGTAGAGAGTATATATATATTAATGTACGCGCGTACATTATATATATGAATACTTTCGATCATATATAGTGATATTCAAGAATAAACAACATTAATCAATTAGAATAAAGACATGACAAATTTAGTATTGCAGGCTGCTGCTGGTGGTAGCAGCATGAGTTTCCTCATTATGATGGTAGCTATCTTCGCTATCATGTGGTTCTTCATGATTCGTCCTCAGCAGAAGAAACAGAAAGAGATACGTAAGTTCCAGAATTCTTTGGCAGAGGGTACAAAGGTGGTTACTGGCGGTGGTGTGTATGGCACAGTTAAACGCATAGATCTTCAGGCTAATACAGTAGATGTAGAGATTGCACGCGGTGTTGTCATCACTGTAGCTAAGGGTTACGTTTTCGCAGACGCAGCTAGCCAGACTCCTAACGCATAGTAGTCTATTCATAGGATTCTGATGCATAGTATTGGAAACATATTGAAGGCTGTCAGAAACTTCCTGTTCAGTGGCCTGAATAAGGAGTTTCTGATTTTTTTGTTCTTTCTCGCTCTCAGTGGCGCCTTCTGGTTGATGATGACGCTCAATGAGACCATGGAGAGGGAATATAAGATTCCTATGCGCCTGGTGGGAACACCACGTAATGCCGTGATAACAGGAGATTTGCCTGATACAGTGCGTATTACGGTGCGTGATAAGGGATTCACCCTGATAACCTATGCTTTCCGTCCGCTTAATTTCAAGTTTAACAACTATGCAGATGAAACAGAGGGACAGGGTGTGATTCCGGTAGCTGATGTCCAGAAGCAGATTCTCTCGCAACTCTATGGTTCGAGCAAACTCCTGCAGGTAAAGCCGAGCAAGTTTGATTTCTACTTCACCTATGGTGCTTCCAAGAAGGTGCCGGTGGTGTTCAGGGGAAAGATTACGACCAGCAAGAGATATTATCTGGCGCATACCGAGTTTTTCCCTTCTACGGTTACCGTATATGCCAACAACCGACAGCTCGATGAGATCCAGTCTGTAGAGATCGTACCTTTCTATTACCGCAATCTCCAGGATACCATCCGGGAAAATGTACGCATCAAGAAGATTCGAGGCGTGAAGGTAATGCCTGATATGGTTCGATTGGCTGTATATCCGGATGTCCTGACCGAGGAAATGGTGGATGTTCCGATTACGGCTATCAATATGCCGCCTGATAAGGTACTCAGAACTTTCCCGTCCAAGGTGTCGGTGAAGTTCACCATCGGAGCTAGTCTCTTCAGAACCATCAAGCCTAGCCAGTTTACTGTGGTAGTGGATTATAATGAAATCGCTGACAATCCTTCAGATAAGTGTACCCTGCAGTTGCGTAGTGTGCCTCGTTCGGTAAGCAAGGCATCGCTGGAAATGGAAACGGTGGATTATCTGCTGGAACAGCAATGATGATTGATAATTGATAATTTACAATTCATTGTTATGAAGATAGCTATAACGGGGGGCATAGGTAGCGGAAAGAGCTATGTGTGCAGAATCCTGGAGAAGCATGGCATCAGGGTTTACGACTGCGATGCCGGGGCTAAGCGGTTGATGAGGCAGGATGCTGACTTGCAGGCGGGCTTGAAGAAGTTGGTCGGCGAGGAGGTGTACAGTGCCGACGGTATCTTGCAGAAACCGATGCTTGCCCAGTTTATCCTGACAGGCGAGGCAAACAAGCAGGCGGTAAACGATGTGGTGCATCCCGCAGTGGCACGTGATTTCGAGCAGAGCGACTGTGAGTGGATGGAGAGTGCCATCCTCTTTGATAGTGGGTTCCATCGTCGTACCCATTTCGATAAGGTGGTATGTGTCTCGGCTCCCGTTGCCGTTCGTCTGCAGCGCATCATGCAGCGCGATCATATCTCTCAGGAGAAGGCGCAGCAGTGGATAGATGCCGTGATGCCGCAGGAAGAGCTGATAGCCCGTTCGGATTATGAAATCGTGAATGATGGGGTGAGTGATGTGGAAGCTCAGGTAGTGCATCTGCTCAATCTGCTCAATCCATCAGATAATTGATCATATTAAAAAATAAAAATAGATTATAATAGACAATGGAAACAATTCTTTCAATTGCAGGCAAACCAGGCCTTTACAAATTGGTATCAAGAGGTAACAGAACTCTTATCGTTGAGACTCTCGACGAAACTCACAAGCGTGTACCAGCTTTCGCTACAGACCGTGTAACCAGCCTTGGTGACATCGCTATGTACACAGATGCAGACGAGGTGCCATTGTGGGAGGTACTCGACAGCGTAAGCAAGAAGGAAGCGGGCAAGCCAAGTTCTTTCAACTACAAGAAGGCTCCTGCTGCTGAGCTTCACGATTACTTCGCTGAGGTTCTTCCTAACTACGATCGCGACCGTGTACACGACAGCGACATCAAGAAGCTCCTCCAGTGGTACAACATCCTCGCTAAGTACGGTATCACAGATTTCAAGGCTACTCTTGCTCCAACAGAGGGTGAGAATGTAGATGATCGTGCTGAGCAGGTTGCTGAGTAAGATTCATGGGTATATAAAAGTCGCCCTGAAAGGGAAAAAGCTTTTCATGTAAAATGCTTTTGCCCTTTCAGGGCGACTTGGTTTATTCACTTTTTTTCAATCTTTTTCAGTTCCTTCTCAAATCTTCTCCGATACATTTCGCCGGCAATGGTCAAACCGAACGGGAAGGCAATCCAGATGCCCAGCAATCCCATGCCGCAAGGGAAACCGAGGGTATAACCCAATGGCAATGAGATGACGAAATAGGCGATAAAGGCATAGAGCACCATCGGCTTCACGCAGGCAATGCCTCGAAGCGCATTGGCAAAGGTGTATTGCAGACCATCGCCAAACTGATAAACCATCATCAGGATAATCAGCGTAGCTACATACGCCTGTACCTCTACGTTATCATTAAACCATCCACCTATCTGGTGGCGGAGCAGAAGTACCGGCAGACCCATGCAGAGCGAGAACAGCAGGTTCAGTCGGAATCCGTCGTAGGCATTGAGGCGAACGGCGGCATAGTCTTTCTGACCCATAAAGTGGCTCACACGGATGGCCATGGCTGCTGCCATACCCGAAAGTACGAGGTAGAAGAGCTGGGAAATGGTAATCATTACCTGGTGAGCTGCCAATGGAATGGTGCCGAGCCAGCCCACCATCACGCAACTCAGCGTAAAGGCAGCCGATTCCATACCTAGTTGGAGAGCCACCGGCCAGCCCAGTCGGTTCATCTCCTTGAAATCCTTCCTGTTTACGCAACTGTGTACAATGTCATAACTGTAGGTTCTGAATTTCCTGCAGGTCACTACCATTCCTACCATCGCCAGTGCCATCAGGATTCTACTTGCCAGGGTAGAGATTCCAGCTCCGAGCAGTCCCAGTTCCGGGAAGCCAGCCACACCGTAGATGAGCACCCAGTTGCCCAGGATGTTCACGATGTTACCGCCTATCATCGCCCACATCGCCACCTTGGTCTGTCCGATTCCGTCGAGGAATTGCTTCATGGTATAGAAGATACCCATGAAGAGCACCGATGCCAGATTCACCAGAAAGTAAGGTCGGATAAGCTCCAGCAGTTCCTCCGGCTGTCCGATATGTGCCAGGTTGAGATAGAGCAGGATGAGGGCAAGGGTGAAGATGCCTCCCGTCAGCATGTTGGCTAGGAAGGAGTTGCGCACCTTCTGACCGATGACGTCGGTGCGTTCCTCTCCGTAGAGTCTGCCGATGATAGGAGTGAGGCCGTAGGTGAATCCCATATAGGATACAAAAACGAGACCGAAGATATTGTTTACCAGTCCTGCTGCCGCCAGTTCGGGAGTACTGTGATGACCGATCATCAGCGTGTCGGCGAATCCCAGGATGATGGTTCCCAGTTGTCCGATGATGATAGGAAATCCTATCGAGAGCAGTTCGCGGTAATGATGTTTCTTGTGCATTGTCATTGCTTTACTATGGTTGTTTGTATTGCTTTTTAATTACTAATCTTTTTCTTGATGTTCTGAACTTCCGTTTGGATGTGCAAAGTTACTGCTTTATTCAGTAACTACCAAATTTTTCATTCAGAAAATTATTTTTTCCCTTGAAGTACCAATTATGAGTTGGTTTGTCCTTGACGAAATATTTGCATTCGAAACCTCTATTTCGGAAACATCAATAATGCTCAAACAAATAAAAAAGCTTAAATTGATAAGCAAATATGCTGATATTCAGTTTTTTTTATTAACTTTGCATTCGAAACCGCTGTTTCGGAAACGGCGGTTTCGAAAATAACATTAAAAAAAGAAACTATAAAAAATGAAGTTCTTCGGAAGACAAAACGAAATAAAAGAATTGCAAGAGATAAGAAATCTATCTTTGCAAACGGCTCGTTTTACAATCGTAACAGGACGCCGACGTAGCGGAAAGACATCCTTATTGATAAAAGCATACGAGGATGTTCAGGATATGCTATACTTCTTTGTTGCAAGAAAATCAGAAGCAGAACTCTGCAAAGATTTTATCGAAGAGATGACGAACAAACTTCAGCTTCCTATCCTCGGCGAAGTAACACGCTTTGCAGATATCTTTAAATATCTGCTTCAACTATCTAAGATTCGTCCAATCACTCTCGTCATTGACGAATTTCAAGATTTCAAGCGGGTTAATCCATCTATCTTTTCAGATATGCAAAAGATATGGGATCTAAACAAACAGGAAGCTCATATTAATCTCGTGGTTTGCGGTTCTGTTTATTCACTTATGAACATCATCTTTAAAAACAACAAGCAACCACTTTATGGTAGGCAGACTGGAGAAATAAAAGTCACTCCATTTCCTCCCTCTATTGTCAAGGAAATTCTCTCTACATATAATTTGGCCTATACCAACGAAGATCTACTGGCTCTCTACAGTTATACAGGTGGAGTAGCAGAATATGTGGAAATGATGATGGATGCAGGAGCCACAACCAAGGAACAGATGACAGAGAAGTTTGTTGCAAAAAACTCTTATTTCATATACGAAGGAAAAAATATGCTGATAGAAGAATTTGGCAAAGACTATGCCCGTTATTTCGAAATATTGCAACTTATCGCATCAGGCTACAAAACCCGTGGTGAAATAGAAAGTATTATGAAAATAGAACTCTCAGGCTATCTCACTAAACTGGAGAACGACTATTGCTTGATTTCCCGTTATACACCGATGTTTCAAAAGACCAATCGCAACATTCGCTATCAGATAGAAGACAACTTCCTTCGCGTCTGGTTTCGCTACATCTACAAATATGGATACATGATAGAGGTTGGCGCCAATAAAAAACTAAAGATGGTCATGGACAAGAGCTACACCACATACACCGGCAAGGTTCTGGAAAGATATTTCATAGCAAAGATGATAGAAAGTGAAGAATATACCCAGATTGCTTCCTGGTGGGACAGAAAGGGAGAGAATGAAATCGATATTATCGCTGCCGATGAACTGGAGCAAAAAGTCATTTTCTATGAGGTGAAACGCCAAGCTAAGGATATAAATCTCGGTATTTTAAAAGATAAAGCCGAGCATTTCTTTCAGGCAACAGGAAAATTCAAGAATTTCAATATCGGATACCAGGGGTTGTCGATGGAGGACATGTAAAATTGTGTGGTATTTATTCCACGATTATGGATATTAATTATAAGAATGTATCTTCTTGATTGCAAGGATGTTTTTTTCTGGGTTCAAGAATATATCTTTTGGAGTTAAAGAACATATCTTTTGGAGTTAAAGAACATATCTTTTGGGGTTCAAGTAAGTATCGTTTGGGGTACAAGCATATATCTTTCGGGGTTCAAGGAAGTATCTTCTTGACTGTTGCCACTAGGCTCTGCACGTCTGCTGAGCCTAGTGACATCACCTTTTAAACGTACAACTATACCCCTTTTAGTTGTACGACTATACCCCTTTTAGTTGTACGACTATACCCCTTTTGATTGTACGACTATACATGACTTTTCCCATTCTTTCCGTTGCTATTCTCCGCAAATTTGCGGAGAATAAGCCAAATAATCTCCGCAAAACTTGCAATATTCGATAAAAATGTCTATTTTTGCAGGTACATTTAAAATGAAAGATTAAAAATGCGGCAATGATGAGAGGAACAAAATATATTTGGCAGCAAGAAGGTTGGCCCCACATGCAATGGGAGGATACCAGCTTCAGCAATATCTTGGCAGAAATCAATTTGCTAAGAGGTAAATTGCTGGGTAGAGTTTCTATGTTCGGTTTTGAAGAACAGAACCTGTCTATGTTGGAGTCTATGACTCAGGAAATTGTACACTCTGCAAAAATTGAAGGTGAGGAATTGAATAGAGATAGTGTCCGCTCGTCTGTAGCCCGTCAATTAGGACTGGAGTATGAAGGTTTGAAAAACTCCGATCATTATACAGAAGGAGTGGTACAGGTAATGATAGATGCGGTGCAGCATCATGATATGCCGTTGGATGCCGAGCGTTTATTCTCATGGCATGCAGCTCTGTTTCCTACTGGAAGAAGTGGCATCCATAAAATTCTGGTGGGCGATTGGCGACAGGGTAAAGAGCCTATGCAGGTAGTTTCAGGACCATTAGGTCATGAGAAGATACATTATGAAGCTCCGGCAAGCAAGGATGTACCAGATATGATGTCAGATTTTCTCCGCTGGTTTGATTCTGAGAATACGCTTGATCCGTTGGTAAAGACAGCCGTGATGCACCTTTGGTTTGTGACGATTCATCCATTTGATGATGGTAATGGTCGTATTTGCAGAACGTTGACGGAATTGTTGTTATCCCGTGCCGATCAGACCTCCCAGCGATACTACAGTCTTTCTTCTGAAATTCTGAATCATCGTAAAGATTATTATCAATATTTGGAGCAGGCACAGAAAGGAGGTCTTGACGTGACACCTTGGATTCAATGGTTTTTACAGACATTGAAGTTGGCGTTGGAAGCAGCTTTTGAGAAAACTGAAGGAGTGTTACGCAAGTCCAGATTTTGGGATGCGCATCGTTCTGTTTCCATCAACGAGCGTCAGCGTAAGGTTCTCAATATGCTTTTTGATGGTTTCGAAGGGAAGCTGAATTCTTCCAAATGGTATAAGATTAATCATTGCTCTCAAGATACCGCCAATCGTGATATCAGGGATTTGATAGCCAAGGGTATATTAAAACCAACGGGAGAAGGTGGAAGAAGTACCAATTATGAGTTGGTTTCTCTCTGAATTTTCGATAAAATGGCTTATATTAAATCAGATACTTAGCCTGTGTGTGGCATTAGTGGCATTAAAATAGAAAAAACATTTTGGTTTATGTTTTCTGTCAGGCGTTCTAGCGGATTTGCAATCCGCTATGGAAAAATGTTCGACCGATAAAACCTGGGGATTTGCAATCCCCACCATAATTCCCATCCAACTATGGTGATAGGATAGGTTACGTTATCGTAATCAGAAGGAAGAAGTTCTCTAGCTTAAAATCAGAGAAAACAAGAAAAAAGTATCATGATACATCAGAAAACGTTGGAAATCGTGAAGTAACTGGATTCTTTTTTGTACTTTTGCACGTGAAAATAAAAAGCGGGGTTTATGGAATCGAGATTTTTAACCAATTATACAGAGACAACCTTCCTGTCAACCATTCAGATGAACTTGCGTCGCTGCAAGGCATTTGATTTCTCAGTCAGTTTTATCAAGAAAGCCGGCCTGGTACTCCTGTCTAAAGATATCAAGGCTGCTGTTGAACGTGGAGCCAAAGGAAGAATCATCACTTCTACCTACCAGAACTTCACAGACGTAGAATCCCTGAACTTTTTCATGAGCCTCACCCGATATCCCAATTTTGAATGCCATCTGGATGACGAATGCTTCCACGATGAGAAAAACTATTCTACCAATGGATTCCACTCCAAGGGCTATCTCTTCGAGATGGAAGATGGAATAGAGATGATAGTTGGTTCATCTAATATCACCCGCTATGCTTTGCTGAAAAACATAGAGTGGGATTTGGTTGTAAACTGCGACCGTGATACCGAGGCTTATCTTGATGCAATGAATGAGTTTGAAAATCTTTGGAACCAGACTTATGAATTATCACAGGATAGAATCAAGGATTACTCTACAAAACTCAGTTTTGCGATAGAGCGTTGGGATATGGATTACGATATGGCGAATTCCGATATCAAGCCTAACTATATGCAGCGCAAAGCGCTTCGAGAATTGAATCGTTATCGTGCCATCGGACAGGAGAGGGCTTTGGTGATTTCTGCTACAGGTTCTGGAAAGACATATCTGGCAGCATTTGATACGTTCAATTTCAATCCCGACAGGTTACTCTATATTGTGCATGAGGGTTCTATCTTAAAGAAATCCCTGGAGACATTCCAAAAGGTATTTGGTGGCTCTAAAACTTGCGGCTTGTATAATGCGGAAGCAAAGGAAACAGAAGAAGATTTTCTGTTTTCTACCAATGTATCTATGTGTCGCTCACTCGAACTCTTTGATAAGAAGGAATTCGATTATATCATCATCGATGAGTGTCATCACGCTGTGGCAGACAGTTATCGGAAAATAATCGACTATTTTGAGCCAGAGTTCCTGCTGGGTTTGACAGCTACCGAGAACCGTATGGATAATCAGGATGTAGTAGAGATTTTTGGCAATAATATCCCATACGAGTTGCGGCTTCGTGATGCCATCATCAATGATCTGATTGTGCCATTCCATTATTTCGGTATTCGTGACGAACTGGTTGATTATGGCTTGACTGCTTCAGGAGAACGCCGTATGATATCACAGATTTCTACACCAGAGAACTGTGAGTTTATCCATCAACAGATAGAGAAACATCGTATGGAAGGACAGAAACTGAAGGCTCTGGCTTTCTGTAGAAACATCCAGCATGCTAGAATGATGGCTGATAATCTGGGTGATTATTATCATACAGCTTTCTTGAGTGGTAAGAACAAGACCGGTGAACGTATTCGTGCCTACAATGATTTGCAAGATGAAAACCGGGATTTGGAAATTCTGTTTGCTGTAGATATTCTGAACGAGGGTGTGGATATTCCTGGTGTCAACATGGTGCTTTTCCTGCGCCCAACGGAATCGAGTACCATCTTCTTACAGCAATTGGGTCGAGGCCTTCGTAAGTATGCCAACAAGCCTTATGTTACGATACTCGATTTCATCGGCAACAGCTATAAGCGTAGCGTTCATATAGCCTTGGCACTTGGTAGTCTTTCCCGAAATTCCATCTTGGAAAAGAAACTTTTGAAGTTTATGGTAAGGAATGATTTCAAAAGTTTGGGTCTGGACAATTATGGTGTTGAGATACATATTGACGATCTTTCTAAAGAAGAAATCATTGACAAGATAGAGAGCGAGAATTTCAATCGCATCAACTATCTGAAGATGGATTATCAGAATTTCAAGGCATATCTGAAGACTCCGTCTTATCCATCGCACATGGATTATATGAATAGTGATTATGCTCCTAATCTGTTGAAATTCATGAAGATAAAGATTGGTTCCAAGAAAACCAATTCTTATTATGGCTTCTTGAAGGGTATAGAAGAAGAGGGCTTGCCGGTATTCTCAGAAGAGCAGATTGCTTGCATCAACTATCTTTCAAGTCTTTTGCCTTTGGTAAGAGAGCATGAGTATTTGGTAATCAAAAATTTACTAAGCGGAGAGACTGCGTTATCTCATATAGAAGCCAATGTCCAGGAGGAGATTCCAGGTTTCAAGTATGAGCAACTGGAGCACGCTTTGCGATTCCTGGAAGATGGAAATGCGGTGAAGATAAAAGAGAGTGAAGTGCATTTGTGTGGTGAAAGAGAACTGGAATATGAGGCATATCTGCAAGATTTGCTCAACTATGGGCTGACGCAATATGAGGCAAGGTATGCTGACACGAAAGACGATTTTCTGTTATGGCAGGATTATCGCCAGGATCAGGTGCTCTTGAAGATACTGGAGAATCCGAAGCACAATCAGTATGGCACTTACTATAAGAATGGCAATATGTATGTCTTTGCTGGTTTGAAGAAGGATGCTTCACTGGGTGATCATTTGAAGTATAATGACAAGTTCTTGTCTCCAGATGTTTTCCAGTGGGAAAGTATTGCCCGTATTTCTGCCAAGGATGAGGCTTTGCAGCGGGCAGCCAAAAGGGTATTGGTATTTGTGAGAAAGGTGAGTGCCGAGAATGGTCTTACTCTGCCATATACTTATATCGGAACAGGGCATTTGGAAAATCCAAGAAAGGATGCAACGACGAATGGTTCCATATTGTATGATATTCACATGGATAATCCGTTGCCTCAGGAATTGCAGGAGGATTTCCAGTGGATGGAGTAAATGATATTTTAAATCGAGTAGATGATATTTTAAGTTGATAAGACAATGAAACATTATAATGTGGTAGCAGCCGTTGTTTGCCATAATGGCAAGTACCTCTGCATGCAGAAAGGCAAGACGAAGTTTGAATATACCAGCTATAAATGGGAGTTTCCTGGTGGCAAGATTGAACCTGGGGAAACTCCTCAACAGGCATTGGTTCGTGAGTTGATGGAGGAAATGGAGTATCCTGTAGAAGTAGGAGAGGAGTTGGTGACCGTGAATCACGAGTATCCTGATTTTTCGATAACCATGACTGCTTATCTGTGTACTCCAAAAGCTGAGGCTGATGGGTTCAAGAGAAGGGAGCATGCTGATAGCAAATGGTGCAGCCCTGTAGAGTTGAAAAATCTCGACTGGGCTGCAGCGGATGTTGAGGTAGTGGAAAGTATCTTATAATATTAAACGCAAGTTGATTATGAAAAAAGGAACACCTTGGACAAGAGATGAGTACATTGTAGTACTGAATCTCTATTATAAACTTCCATTTGGAAAACTCAATCGAGGAACCAAAGAAGTGAAGGAGTTAGCTGCATTGATGGGTAGAACAAATAATTCTGTCGCTATGCGGTTATGTAATTTTGCGGCTTGTGATCCATATATCATCTCAACTGGACGTCATGGTCTGGAGGCTGGTAAAATACAATGTCAGCCCTATTGGGATGAATTTTATAATGATCGTGAAACCTTACTCTTTGAGAGTGAGAAGATCCTGGCAAAACTTGAAAATTCGTCTATTGAAGAAAAGTTTGTAGCTGAGTTAAAAGATATAGAAAAATTGCAGGGAGAAGACAAGATTAGAGCTGTAAAAACAAGGGTAAATCAGTCGGTATTTCGTTCTATTATCCTCTCAAATTATTTAGGGAAATGTGCTCTTACGGAGATAGATGTTCCCGAACTTCTAGTGGCAAGCCATATCAAGCCTTGGGCTGTGGATGAAAAGGAGCGATTGAATCCTTCAAACGGAATTTGTTTGTCCTCGCTTTATGATAGTGCTTTTGATAAAGGTTTGATAGGTTTCGATCAAGAATATAAGGTTATTCTTTCGCCACGTATTTTGGAGCAAGAAAGTAAGGGCTATTTTGAAAAATATTTTGGTAGTATAAATCACAGGCAATTAGTGCTACCTGCTGAACATATGCCAGATAAAACCTTTTTGGAATGGCATATGGATGCAATTTTTCAAAGGTAGTAAGTATATTGACTAAACATATGAAGCTTTTGCCCTTACAGGGCGCAAGGCTGATTGCTCTTATACCCAGGGCGTTACCCTGGGCTAGGTGCTTTTGCCCTTTCAGGGCGTGCTGCTTGCGGGTTACTTATGGCGTTAGAGGCTTCTGTCCCTCAGGGCGTGTGGGGGTAGGGAGGTTACTATACAGACTTTAGAATTTTGATATAAAATAATTTATAGCTGCTAGTAAGTCATCGAGATTATTCTTGATGACGTCGAACACGATGTCTCCATCAATATCAAAATAGCCATGTGCTATATGGTTGCGAATGCCAATAACATCTTGCCATGGTATTGTTTAATGGCTTCCTTAATTTGTATTAAGGTTCCAATAATTCTATTTGATGATGTATATTCCGTCATGTTCTATTTCTTTAAGGAGGAATGGATTGATATGTTTGTGCAATCTTACAATGTCAACAGAACATTCCAGCAGGTTTTCTAGAAAAGGTTTCAGTCTTACTACAAGGAACATTTTCGGTTCCATATCTACGCATATATCAACGTCACTACCTTCTTTCTGTTCGTTTCTAGACACAGAACCGAAAAGGCGTAATGATTTAATGCCAAAGTTCTTTTTTAGCTCTTCGGCATGAGAAGTAATGAGGGCTATGTATTCTTCTCTTGTCTTCATTTTAGTTTTCTTGTTTTTGAATGCTTTTGCCTTTACAGGGCGCAAGGCTGATTGCTCTTATACCCAGGGTGTTACCCTGGGCTAGGTGCTTTTGCCCTTTCAGGGCGTGTGGGGGCTAGGATTCTAAAATATTTAAATGCGGCTTAGTACCCTCTCTGCTTCTCGTAAATGAAATCATCGGCGATGTAGCCATTGCTCATGAGATACAGGCCGGTGCGCTTATCGTGGAGTTGGGCACAGGTCTTGCTGCGATAGAAAAGATCAAGAGCCAGAGCTGGAGAAATTTCCAGGCGCTGTGATAACTCGTATGCTACGCCACCTATCTGATAGCTGAGAATCATTTCTTGAATCTCTGGTGTCTTGGTATTGATCTGTTTATATTTTTTCTGTTCCATTGAATATTAAGTATTTATTGATGAGAAGCTTTCTTCTCCCAATTAGTTAGACACTCAATGACATCTTCTATAAGATACTCTCGACTTTCGGTGTGGAGCGTATCGTAGTGGGGCAGAATGAATTTGTTGATTAAATCAACCTTTCTCATTCTTTCGTATATTTCAATATATGGCACCCCGAGCTTTCTTGCAGCTCCCTCAACGCATGACGCTGCGAAGGCGAGCTTGATTTCTTCTAGGGGTAATTGTATTCTGTTGTTTTCTTGTTTCATTTTTCGTCCTTTCCTCTTAATCCTACAAAGATAATGCAAAAATAAGAAATCTAAAGTACTGCAGCACAAACCTTGCGGAACCAGTCGAGTTTCTTACCGCTCATTTCTGCTATGGATAAGTTCTCCTTGTTCACGTCTTCTGGCTCAAATTCATAATAAGAATCCTCGGCTGGAAGATAATCTTCAGGAAGATCTTCTATGGAGTGGGCCTGGAAATTGTGATGATTGCCTTCTTCATCTATGTCAACAGTATATACAATGTCGTCTAATGGCGAACTTAATACGTTACGCAATGTTTGCTTTTTATTCGTGTACTTTTGTATATTATCGTAATCGGTTCTGATGAACATCCAGCGATTGTTTGTATCATCTTGGTCTATCCAATAGAAGAGATAATTGTCACCTTTGTTGGTTACGTAGTGTGACAACAATGGTCCATCGAAATATATAAGATCGGCCACCTTCTTGAATTTGTCGAAGTTGCGCTTCTTGATGCAAATACCTTTTATTGTTTTCATAATTTTCCCTCCTCTAGTTTAAATGTTTTGGATAAGTCCCATACAACTTCGGGCATCTTTAGTCCTTGTTGTATCAATGCGTCTATTTCTGCTTGATACTTATATGTTCCCATCTGATTATAATTTTTATACGCTTGCAAAAATAAGCAATATTTCTCTTTTATGCAAGTTTTTAAGCTTTTTCTTTTGTGTTTTTGTGAGAAAAGATTAATTTTGTATCGAATGGAGTGATTAGATTAAAAAAAAGATGTCTGGAAGTATTGTACCTGAATTTTGGTGATTTGAAAGCTTTTGCCCCTACAGATCGCAAGACTGATTGCTCTTATACCCAGGGTGTTACTCTGGGCTAGGAGCTTCTGCCCCATTATCAAGCTGCTTAAAGAATATAAAGATAGTACTTGCAATCTTAAGTTACTAAATGGTGAACAGCGGGGTGAACACTTGCCCAAAGTATTCACCTTTTCGGCTTCGGGGGTGAACCCTAGTAAAAAGAACTTTGTATATACAGCGCATGCTAGAAATATAAGAGTCTATATTATAATGGGTTAGGGGCTATATTTAACACATTATTAACGCTAAAGGTTGGCATCGGGGTTCACCCTTCACCGAGTTCATTGCCAAGTGTTCACCCTCACTCTTATTTGGAGAGCGTTGCAAACAACAGCAAGCCCCAGCAGAATACCGCCCCCGACCTACCCTTCTAGGGGTGGGTAGGGTAAGTCTGGCGTAAACAAGATAGTTACGATAGCTAAGTATCATGGTTACGATGGCTAAGTATCATACTTATGGAGCATAACCCTAATAGATATTTCTCTTGACACGAATTCTTATCGGTTTTTTTGAACACGAATTGCACGAATTACACGAATAAGGGGCTTGAGAACGAAAAAATCGCAAGTCTCAAAAGATTCGTGAGATTCGAGAGATTCGTGTTCGTTCAATCCCCTGCAAGTATCCTATATTTTCTTCCATTTGGGAGAACCCTGATATTTATCAGTGATAATCGATGAGTATCGTGGAGCAACATTGAGAATCGGTGAGTTGGGAATGAGAAATGTTGTATCTTTGCATTGTGATTCCGAAAGAGAAGTCCCACACGGATCTCATGGATCCCACGGATTCTCTTCGTTGCAAGCTACGGTCTTATACACATCAACTCTCACAAAGAAAATCTGTGATAATCTGTGTTATCTGTGGGAAAATTAAACATTCAACATCATTAGTGTCCAATAAAAATTGGACACGTTAATTAATTAATCAAATAGCCAGCTCAAAATCATATTTAAGAAATATTTCTCTTTCATGAAAGTTTTTGGGGGATTTCTTTTGTGTTTTCGTGAGAAAAGATTAATTTTGTATCGATTGGGGGGATTAGATTAGAAAAAAGATGTCTTAATAAATAAAGCGTATGCCAGATAAAATGACCATAGAACAGCGCCACAATAATATGGCGGCAATCAAGGGCAAGGATACCAAACCGGAGATTCTTGTTAGGAAGTTCCTGTGGGCTAGGGGATTCAGGTATCGGCTCAATCATCCACGGTTGCCGGGAAAACCGGATATTGTGCTCAGAAAGTATCGTACCTGCATTCTGGTGAATGGATGCTTCTGGCATGGACATGAAGGATGCAAGTATTATGTGGTGCCGAAATCGAATACCCAGTTCTGGCAGGATAAAATCAGGAGGAACCGGGAACGGGACCATGAGGTGCTGCATCGGTTGGCAGAAATGGGATGGCATACCATCGTCATCTGGGAATGTGAACTGAAACCGGCTGTCAGGGAGAAGACGCTGGAGTCGCTTGCCTTTACGCTGAACCATATCTTCCTGGAAGATCATCATATCAGAAGATATGAATTGCCGGAAGAAAAACCGACAATGGTGGCGGAGCCGGATCCAAGGCATCGTGAATAGTACCATCTCTGCTTTTGCTTCGATAGCATAAAAAATCCCCTGATGGATTCTCTGAAGAGAAGCATCAGGGGATAGGCGTTTTACTTTATCTGTCTTTTACTTAATAGCCTTGCTTGTCTGGCTGTAACCGTCCAGCTGCTTGGCATTGGTGATTGCCTTGCGCGAACAGTAGTTGAAATCTACCTTCTTGTCACCATTGCTCGACTTCCAACGGATGGTGAGCTTCACAGTCTTGCCATTGGTGTCTGGCAGGGCATCGTTGAGGTTGAAGGCTACCAGGGCATCGCCTACACGGTACTTGGCATCACCATTCTGATTGTGACGAAGCTCTACCTCGTATGGATTCTCTGGGTTTACACCGGTGAGAAGGTTGATGATGTGTGGCTTCTGACCGCCCCATAGAGCACGGAAGCGGAGAGTGAGATAACCATCCTCGGCTACTGTTACCCAATCGCGAACGATATCTACCTCATCATTGCCATACTTCGCATCGTTCTCTGCCGGAGTAGAGAGATAAGGTGCTGGCTTCTTGGTGAGAATGCTGTCAATCCAGTTGACATATACTACCTGAGAATACTTGTCGCTCTTCTCATCGGTAGCTGTATAGTTGACGAGTGCTCTAACTTCCTTGCCATCAAAGACTGGAGTCTTGAGGTTCTTGGCGAGCAATGTGGTGTTGTCATCCAACTGCAGGTAGCAGGCATCTGCATTCTGCTTGACAGTTACTAGGGCATTAGGTAAAACCTGATCCCAGTTGGTATCATCATCAGTATCACATGACTGGAAGGTGAATGCTGACATCAGCAGGGCTACTGCGAGCCCGATTTTCTTAAAATTGATCTTTTTCATAACTTTTTCTTTTTAAATCTTTCTGTCTATAAAATGCCCGAAGATGCGAAATCTTGCTTCTGATTTGGCAAAAGAAAGTTAAATGTAATTTTGAGATTCCCATTTATTTTGTAGTGTCTTCAATTTACACTACCTTTGCAGAAAGTTGTTGCGCCCTGACTGGGGATGCAGCGAATAGCTTAATAGAAATAGGTAGATGAATAAGGTTATCAAGAAGTTTTTCAGATCACTTATGTATATAGTAGGCATCGGAGCTATGACACTGGTGCCCGATACCTGGCTGTGGCATATCGGAGTGGGAGAGTGGCCTCTGCCGCTAGCCATCCTCTGGTGGATTCCCTCTCTGCTCATCATCCTGGCTGAGGTGGGACTGCAGTTGGGCAAGTTTCATCGCATATCGGTGAGAGTGCTTTTCTCTCTCATCCTTTTCTCTGTGATGCCGAAGGTGGTATTCATCCTCTTCGAATTCCTCATGCCTTGGTTCTTCGCCATTCTGCCTGCCCTGGCGGTGATGGGATGGTTCCTCTATGGATTCGTGGAGGGATGGAAGCGACTGGAGGTGAAATACGTGACTTATTCTTCTGCCGACCTGCCTCCCTACTTCGATGGCTATAAGATTTTGCATTTTACGGATCTGCATCTCGGTACCTTTCCGAAGGGTGCCGACTTTGTGAGAAAGGTGGTGGAGAGAGCCAATGCTGAGGGGGTGGAGATGATGCTCTTTACCGGCGACCTGGTGAACAATGCTGCCGATGAGGTGGAACCTTATGTGGAAGATCTGAAGAAGCTGCATGCTCCTGATGGTATCTTCTCGGTTTGGGGTAACCACGATTACTGCGAATATAATACCAACCATAGTCTGAGTGCTTTGAGAAAGAACCGCCGGCTCCTCTTCCAGTTGCAGAATGAGATGGGATGGCATCAGCTGATGAACGAGCATTTTACGGTATCGCACGGTATGGCTTCGATAGAAATCATCGGTGTGGAGAATGCCGGACAGCCTCCGTTTACCAATCGCAGTAACCTGAAGAAGGCGATGAAGGGAGTGGCGAAGGATGCTTTCAAGATAGTGCTTACCCACGATCCGCACCATTGGAGAAGGGAAGTACAGAAGACCGGAGTTCATCTGACCCTGGCGGGACATACTCATGCCGGACAGTTGAAGATAGGTAACTTCACTCCTGCCCACATGGCTTTCAAGGAGTGGGGTGGAGAATACTGGCTGGGCAGGCAGCTGCTCTATGTTTCTGCCGGATTGGGCGGATCATTCCCTTTCCGACTGGGTGCCTGGCCGGAGATGACGGTCATCACCCTGAAACGTGATTTGGGTTAGAAAACAGACTGGTAGTCAGACATCTCACAGTTCCCGAAGAATTGAATAAAAACGTTAATTTGCTGATGCAAACTGTTAAGTTTTGGTTAAAAAATCGATATTTATTCATTTTGATGAAAAATTATCGCTTAAAAATTTGGTAACTCAAAAATTAATCGTATCTTTGCATCAGTTTTCGCATATATTTGGGCAAATGGGGGGTGTCGAGAGACTGTACTCCATTTGTTTTTTTACCCAAAAAGCGAAATCCCGCTTTTTCCGCTCACTTTATCATAAGAAATAAGCAAGGTATTCGCCAAGAATACTCACCATAAAGTTTAAAGTTCAAAGTAAAATGAAGATTCCCGTAGAAGAACAATATAAATTCGTGAAACTTACTCTCCCGGATGGAAGCAAGGCTGAAGGAATGTCGGTGTTGCTGCATGCCTGTTGTGCACCCTGTTCATCGGCTATCGTAGAGTGTATGCTTCGCAATGGCATGAAGCCAACCGTGTATTTCAGCAACAGCAATATCTATCCGCAGCAGGAGTTCGATATCCGCAAGCACGAGCTGATGAGATTCCTGGAGGTGCAGCAGGTGCCTTATGTAGAGGATGAGTATGACCATGAGGAGTGGCTGGCTACCATCAGGGGATTGGAGAAGGAACCGGAGCGGGGAAGCCGCTGCTCGGTGTGTTTCCAATATCGTCTGACCCATGCTGCCAGGTATGCCCAGGAACATGGATTCCATCTGCTTACCACCACGCTGGCTTCATCGAGATGGAAGAACATCAAGCAGATAGATGCCGCAGGACATATTGCGGTAGAAGGATGCCCGGATGTAGAGTGGTGGGATATGAACTGGAGAAAGGGCGGTTTGCAGAACCGGCGAGGAGAATTGCTGAAACAGAATGAATTCTATAACCAGCTATATTGCGGTTGTGAATTCAGCATGAGATAAGATTAAAAAAGGCTGCTTCCCGAAGCGGGAAGCAGCCTTTTATCGTATTTATGAAAGACCTGTAATCTCACCATTCACCACATCGATGCGCTCAGCCTGTGGGCTCTTTGGCAAACCTGGCATACGCATGATAGGACCCGCGATGACTACGATCATCTCGGCACCCATATTCACGGTGATGTCGCGAACGTGGAGCTCGAAACCTTCTGTAGGACCGTATGCCTTGGCATCGGTAGAGAAGCTATACTGAGTCTTGGCGATACAGATAGGGAACTTCTCGGCACCCAACTTCTTGATTTCCTCGATCATAGACTTGGCAGAATCGCTCAAGGTTACGCTGCCGGCACCATAGAGGTTGAAGGCAACATCCTCGATCTTCTTCTCTACAGGCTCATCGTCATCATAAGTGAAGTAGAGAGGAGCAGATGGATGCTCATCAATGGTCTTCACAACGAGCTCTGCCAACTCCATTGCACCCTTGCCACCTTCGGCGAAGGCACTGTTGACAGCGAATCCGCAGCCCATCTCCTCGCAGTGCTTGCGCAATACCTCGATTTCCTCATCGGTATCAGTAGCAAACTTATTGAAGGCGATGACTACAGTCTGACCAAAGCTCTGGAGATTCTTCACATGCTTGTCGAGGTTCCAATAGCCAGCTTCCATACCAGCAACGTTTGGCTTCTTGATGTCTTCCTGAGCTACGCCACCATGCATCTTCAATGCCTGGAGAGTAACGACGAGAACAGTAAGGTCTGGCTGCAAACCAGTCTTGCGGCACTTGATGTTGTAGAACTTCTCTGCGCCGAGATCAGCACCGAATCCAGCCTCAGTGATGGCATAGTCGCCATATTCGAGAGCTGCTGCTGTAGCCATCACAGAGTTACAGCCATGAGCGATGTTGGCGAAAGGACCGCAGTGAACGAAAGCAGGAGTTCCCTCTGTGGTCTGAACCAGGTTTGGCTTCAGGGCATCGAGGAGGAGGGCAACAATACTGCCACCTACACCCATATCCTTGACGGTGAATGGCTTGTCATCCTCAGTGATACCCAGGAGAATATTGTCGATGCGACGGCGGAGGTCGTCAACACTTGTTGCAAAACACATGATAGCCATGATTTCTGAAGCTGGAGTGATATCGAATCCTGCCTCTGTCTCGATACCGTTCTTATCACCGATACCGGTGATGATGCGGCGGAGACCACGGTCATTCACATCCATCACGCGGCGCCAGAGAATCTTCTTGAGCTTGAAGCCTTCAGCTTCGTGCTGGAAACGGTAGTTATCGAGCAGGGCAGCAATCATGTTGTTAGCCTCTGTGATAGCGTGGAAGTCGCCAGTGAAGTGAAGATTGATCTTATCCATAGGCAATACCTGGGCATAACCGCCGCCGGCAGCACCACCCTTCATGCCGAAGCAAGGTCCGAGAGATGGTTCACGCAGGGCAACGACAGCTTTCTTGCCAATCTTCTGCATACCGAGGGCGAGACCTACAGATACGGTGGTCTTGCCATTGCCTGCCTTGGTAGGGCTGATAGCAGTGACGAGGATGAGATGATGGTTCTTAAACTTGTTGGTGTCGATCTTGTCCGTAGTAATCTTAGCGATGTAACGGCCGTAGTTCTCTACTTGGTCTTCATGGATTCCAAGTTCAGCTGCAACCTCATTGATGGGGCGCAATTTTACTGATTTAGCTATTTCAATATCTGTCAACATAAAAAATGTATTTGTATTTTGCTGCAAAGATACGCAAAAGTATTCACATAATGGCATATCAATGTATAAAAAAACAAAAAGTCATTCTATTTTCTAACGTAGAGCTTAAAGCCCTTGACGCTGCCCGGTGCCCCCTGCTCGGCACGTGGCAGATACTCGAAGGCTGAAATGGTAACCTCCTTACCCATATCCACGATTCCCAGATGTGGGAAGTTGGCGCCCTTCTCGGTCTGCCAGTAGGTGCTTTCCTGGAGGTCGAACATCTTGTCGAGAGTTGAGTTACCCTTCTCGCTGTCAGCGTAGTAAGCCACCCAGTTGTTGCGGTCGATGCGGTTGCCCTGTGCATCCTGGAGATAAACCTCGGCGATGGCAATCTGGCTGTCACCACTCTGGCTGCTCTCTGCCTGGATGGCGAAGTAGCGACCGGTTACAGGCTTGTCGAGCTTGATGGTCTGCCAGCCGTTGCCAGCCTTGAACTCGCCCTTCAATACAGGAGTCTCTGAATTGAGATCCATGCGATGACCTGGTTCGTTGTGCTTGTTGCTCTTTTCGAGATTCAGCTTGTCTAGCTCTGGATGATCCTGGCAGAAAGCGGTAGGAGCCACGGTAGAACCTGGCTTTCCTGCTTCGCCCTTAGGACCTACAACGTCGAGAACAATCACCTCGTTCTTGCCCTTCTTCAACCAGCAACCAGGGAGATACAGGGTCTGCTGAGGACCAATCTGCCAGAAGCGGCCGAGGGCATGCCCGTTGACATAAACCTGACCTTTGCCGAATGCCTCCATATTAATAAAGGTGTCGCCCACCTTCTTCAGGTTGAAGTAGCCGCGATAGTAACCCGCCTTGGTCAGGAGACCACGCATCTTGTTGGTTGGCATGGCGAGTGCATTCACAGCTGTCTGGTAATCATCAGCGATGCTGCTGTTGTTCCATCGGGTAGGGGTGAGGGCAAGTTCGCAATCCTCTTTCTGTGTAGTGAGGGTTACGTTGCCGATGATACCCTTGTAGTCTTTGATGGCACGACCGAAGTTGATTCTTCCCATACCTTCTACCACGATGGTGAGCTGTGCACCCTGTGGCATGGCTGGCAATTCGAGTGATTTTTCATTCTTCACACGGTCTATCTTGCCTACATATTTTCCGTTCACATATACCTGGGCAAAGTCGTGGAACTCGCCGGTCAGGGTTGATGTACCTTCGATGGCAGGAACGGTAGTCTCGTAAACCATGGTACCCCATCCCATATCCATATCCTCGAAGCACTGAGGAGCATGGGTTTCCTTCGCCTTTCCGATACCATAGCTCAAAGGCTTGTATTCGGTAAACTTGAACTCTGGCACCTTGATGATCTGCATCGGAGCCTTAGGCACGGCTGGCAACTTCTTGCCGTCGTTGTATTTCGCCATCATCTTCTGGAGTTCATAGAACTTTGGCGTAGCCAATCCCCATTCATTGATAGGGGCATCGTAATCGTAGCTGGTTACGTCTGGCTGGAAACCAGGAGAGTTGGCACCTGCCCAATGGCCGAAGCTGGTTCCGCCGTGGGTCATATAGAGAGAGAAGCTGATGCCTTTGCTAAGCATCTCGTCCATTCCTTCTACCATATCCTTGGCAGGACGGGTCTCGTGGCGGGCTCCCCACTTGTCGAACCAGCCGCTCCAGAACTCTGAGCACATCTTAGGAGCATTCGGACGAACCTCACCAAGACGCTTGAACTGCTGGTCGATGTTGGCACCTGTACCGAAGTTCATGGTCCAGGTCAGGTCATCGAGACCATTGTTCAGGAAGTTGGATGACCAGTCGCACTGGAAGAGGCTCACCTTATCAAATCCGCTCTTGCGGACGATGTCGCGGATGGCACTTACGTATGGCTTGTCCTTACCGTAAGAACCATATTCGTTCTCCACTTGAACCATGATGATAGGACCACCATTCTGGATGGTGAGTGGAGCCAGCTGCTTGCCCACTTCCTTCTCGAAGATTTCTACTCGCTGTATGAAGTAAGGATCCTGCTCACGCAGACGGATATCCTTCTTCTTGAGGAGCCACCAAGGCAGACCACCCATTTCCCATTCTGCACAAACGTATGGACCTGGGCGAACGATGACATACATGCCGTTCTTTTGGGCGAGGCGGCAGAAAGCAGCCACATCGTTATTGCCTGTGAAATCGAACTTGCCTTCCTCCTGCTCATGGATATTCCAGAATACATAGAGGCAGACGGTATTCATTCCAAGAGCCTTGCACATCTTGATGCGATGCTCCCAGTAGGCACGAGGAATACGAGGGTAGTGCAACTCGGCAGCCTTAACCACGAAAGGTTTGCCATTGAGAAGGAATGTCTTGTCGCCGGTAGTGAAGGTGCCACCTTTTTGTGCCGCCATCATCTGAGCCGGTGCCAGTGCCAATAGTGAGGCAAAGGCTAATGTCTTGATTGAAGTTGTTACTGTCATTATACTTATTTTTTTAGTATTCTTGATAAAACATTTGCAAAGATAACGGAAAATCTCCTTTATGAAGGATAAAAATCGTTCAATAAAGGGGATTTTTCGTTAAAAAGACACTATTTCAATCATTTTTGCATAAAAGTCGTAATGCTTCGTGGAGCCAACTGCGTAGTTCCATCGCAACTTCCAACAGGCGCTAAACTCTCGGCAGAGATGTCACTGGTACGATACATCTGCCAGTTTTTCTGCTCATGATTATCGAGTTGGAAGTTGACAGGCTTCACATCCTCAGAATAGTTGATTGCCACAATCACCCATTTGCCGTCGGCATTCTGATAGGCAGAACACATTACTCCGTAAGGGTCGTTGTAACCTTCCTCTATCTGCTTTCCGTCGGCAGAAGTTGTAGCGATATCGAAGCGCTGGGCACCTGGACGGATAAAGCGAGAGTAGTTGCCGAGTGCCCACATCAACTTGGAATCTACTGCCCAGCCGCTCTTCCATCCATCCTTGCTGTAGATGCGGATGAGTCCATCGCGGTAGTCACCGCCTGCAGAACGCCACCAGCTCCAGCTCTCGGCATTGGCATATACCAGGTCGTGATGGATGACACGAGCCACATAGAGGGCTGTCTTCATCGAGAAGTCGTAAGGAGTTCCGCCACCAATCTCCTCGTCGTTGCCCATGATGCAGAGTTCTGTTTGCCAGAACTTGATGTTCTTCTGCTTACACGCTTCCCTAATCTTCATTCTGATTTCTCTCATGTATGGGATAGGGGTATTAGTCCAGTAGCTATGAGCACCGATGAGAGGGAGGAGTTGCTTGGTCTTGCCCAGATAGGTCTGCGTACTGTCCTTGGTGAAGAAGGAGTTGATTTCGTATCCTCGCTGCCAGTCGGCCATGTGGGTGCCAAGCATGCAGCGATAGTCGCTCGACTCATTGATGAGAATCTCGGTGTTGAGCTTGTTTTTTACCAATGCTTTGCTTACCTCCTTTGCCACCTTGGCAAACTCGCGGTTGGTGGCTGGGGTTCCTTCCTGCTTCGGTCCTGTCCAGTTCCAATGTCCATCCGGCTCGTTGATAGGGCTGATGTAGTTGAAGTGGATGCCATCGTGCTCTTCGATGCCTTTGAGAGATGTGGCGATGAACT
This sequence comes from Segatella sinensis, assembly GCF_040095255.1. Taxonomy (NCBI): domain Bacteria; kingdom Pseudomonadati; phylum Bacteroidota; class Bacteroidia; order Bacteroidales; family Prevotellaceae; genus Segatella; species Segatella sinensis. Next base: position 79,636 of record NZ_JBBNGE010000009.1, read on the forward strand.
TTCCGAATTTGCCGTAGCAATCATCCTTCAGATTGATGGTGCCGCCGCGCCCTGTGTTGGTTGCGAGTCCATTCTTGGTATAGAACACGGGTGCTGAGTTACAGAAGGCGAGGAAATAAGGCACACCTCTCTGCTTGGCGAGCTTGAGGAACTTGCGCTGTCCAGCCTGTTTGCTCCAGTCGTAGGTGCCGTCAGCATTGAGAAAGCATTGGGTTCTTGTGCCCGGCTGAATCTGCGAAGCCTCTCCCTGTTCCTCGCTTCCGGCTCCCAGATTGAATCGCCAGATAGACAAGCCGATGCCTTTAGGTTTGCCTAAGGCATCATTCTCGGTAGAGAAGAGCCAGTCGGCAATCTGCTCCTGCTGTTTCTCTGACCATAGACCGAGAAACTGCATACTCCATGCATCGCTGGCACCGAAGTGCTGGATGTGCTGCTCCGGGCTTTGGGTAAGGATGGTATAACGGGTTGTTCCTTCCTGTGCTGCCTGCATGTTGATGCTGGCGATGAGCAATGCAGATAAAGCACCGTATTTCATATAATTATGTGCCATAATAGAATTTTATGTTTGATGAGTTGTTCAAAAGGCAGATGGATGCCCTTGCTGTTATTTTATCACGAATTTCTTTCCGTTTTGGATATAGATACCCTTGGCGAGTCCTTCTGTAGAATCTGCATGTTTGCGAACCAATTTGCCCTCGATGCTGTAGATGTCATTGCTACCGGCCTTATCTGCCTTGATATGGCTAATGCCAGTATTGATGGCATCTTCGAAATCAATCACGATGGTTACAACGCTCTTGGTAGGGATGGCAATCAGCTTATCCAGACTGAAACTGCTCTTGATGTGCTTCAGGTTTTCTTTCGCAGATGTGCGGTAAACGTTGATATCCTTGGCTGCCTTCTGTCCCTCAATGTTGATGCGTACACTGTTTTGTGATGCCATCATGTTTACATATACCAAAACGATTCGTTTGCCATCTGGAGAAAGATAGGCAGATCCCAGAAGCTTATTGAGATCTTCTTCCTTATTGGTGATATGGTCGATACGCTTGTAACCAGGGCGGATGAAACGGCTGTAGTTGCCGAGTACCCAGAGGTTACTGTTGTCGGTGATGGTACCGCCGTTCTGGATATCACCATAGCTCTCGTTGTTGTTATCGCCCTGGGCATTCATTCGCAAGAGATAGAAGCGGTTCTTCTGTCCCCATTTCTCTTGTGCGAAAGAGGTCCAGTAGCTCCATGATGCCATATTGCCGTAGGTGAGATCGCAGTGGATAAGCTTACCCATATAGAGCGAGATGTCCATATAGCTGGCTGCATCGTAACTGGAAGGGAAACCTGCTGAAGTGGATGGCTCCTTATCGAGCATGCTCCATTCGGTTTGATATACATCGAGATTGTATTCCTGAGCCTTGTTCCATACGTTCTGACGGATGTCCTTCAGGTCGGCATTCGTGCCGAAGGTCCAGTAGCTATGACCAGCGATGGCTCTTTTCAGGTTTTTCAAGTCGCCGATGTAGGTGCTGCTGTTGCTGGTATTGAAGAAAGCCTCTATCTGGTTGTTGGCTCTCTTCTCGGTTCCGTCTTGATAGAGTGCCTTCCATTGGCAGGCTTCCGGCAGGAGTATCTGGGCAGAGAGTCTCTGGTAGGTAATGCTTTTGTCCAACTCTCGGGCGAGCTTGGCGATGCACTCGTTGGTCCATGGTGAACCTTCCTGACCTTCTGTCCAATCGTATTGTGGCTCGTTTACCGGGTCAATGAGGGTTATGTTGTAGCCTTCGTCGGTGAAGTGCTTGGTTGTGGTCGTGAGGAATTTGGCAAAGTCGGCATAGTGATTGTCTGCGAGATTGCTTCCGCTCACACCCTTGTTGGCGCATGCCTTGCCGTTTTTGGTAAACTGTACTGGGGCTGAATTGGAGAAGAGCAGAAAATGATCTACTCCATATTTCTTGGCTTGCTGCATGAAGTATTGTTGACCTGCCGACTTGGTCCAGTCGTAGTTGCCATTGGCATCCAGATAGCAGTAGCCGCGTCGGGTGATGTCTTCGATGCCACTTTGGCTACCTTGTTCTGCTGAACCGGCACCCAGGTTTACGCGCCACATCGAGAGGCCGATGCCTTCTGGGTTACCGTCGGCATCCATTTCCTGGCTGAAGAGCCATTTCGCCGATTTCTCTTTTTCTGCATCACTGAAATATTTGCCCACAAAATCGGCTGTCCAGCAGTCGCTTGATCCGAAGTCTGCTATGGTCTGATAGCAGATGTTGGGGTTTATGGTGACCGTATATGATGATTGCGCATATAAGTTGGCAGTCATCATCAAGGCAGCTGTGAGGCTGAAGATGGATGTTTTTTTCATTTGCTGAGGCTTTATATATAATAAGGTGTATGGATAGCAATATTTTTATGAAAGAAAAGGGGCAGGACAAGAGATTTGTCCTGCCCCCTTTGATATTTTAGTTGTAACCTTCGTTCTGCTTGATGGTTCCGTTACTCATGGTAATTTCTGAGTTAGGGATGGCGAAGAGAAGGTCGCGAGGTGCCTGGAAGTTGATACCCTCGTTGCTGTTCTCCTGCTGGTTGGTGGTCTCGTATGGGTCGGTAGATTCCTCCATGTTGTACTTCACGAAAGTACCGTTAGGACCGAATACGTGTTCCATCATTGTCTTTCCATCATCCATCTTCCAGCGGCGCAGGTCGTCGAGGCGGGTTCCCTCAAGTGCCAGCTCCAGACGGCGCTCGGTGCGGATAGCATCACGAAGGGCTGTGCCTGTGGCGGTAACTTCTGGAAGTTGAACACGCTGGCGTACCTTGTTGAGTGCCCACTGTGCCTCACTGTCGTGATTGAGAGCATTCTCTGTCTCTGCATACATCAGCAATACCTCTGCATAGCGGAGCAAGCGGATGTTCAATGGATTGTGAGGTGCATCGTATGGACTAGGGCGCCTGTTCACTGGGATGAAGAGCTTCATGTTGCAACGGCCAGACTTATGCTTGCTGGCTGAAATCACGTAAGGGTTGTCCTCATTCCATGTTGGGTCACCAGGAACATCTGTTTGTCCATCGTGAAGGATGGTATAGCGAAGTCGAATCTCGTCTCCTGCATCCTTGAAAGCCTTTTCCAAGTTGCTGGTAGGAAGACCCCATGACCAACCAGCGTCGTCACGTGAACCAACCAAGACAGAGTAGCGCTCACCCAGAGAATACTGGGTATCATCACTGGTCTGAATCTCGAAGAGACTCTCCTTGCCATTGTTGTAGTCGATGTTCCAAACCTGGCTAAAGTCATCCATCAGTTCATATTCCGGTGTTCCGCTGGCATGAGAGCCACGGCAGGTGAGTTCCTGCAGGATAGGCTCAGCTTCAGCATACTTGCCCTGGTAGAGATATGCCTTTGCCAACATACCCTTGGCAGCACCGCTGGTAGCACGACCGATGTCGTTGGCAGATAACTCTGCCTTCTTTGGAAGATCGGCGAGGGCATCCTTGAAGTCCTGCTCAATCTGAGCGTAGGTTTCTGCTGTGGTAGCTCGGGTGATACCCTGAACCTCAGAAGGCATCTTGAGTGACATTACCAATGGTACACCGCCAAAGTTCTTCACCAGTTCGAAGTAGTAGAAACCGCGGAGGAACTTAGCCTCGGCAATCAGGCGCTTCTGATACTTCTCGTCGTTGAATTTCAGTTGTGCAATCTTTTCGATGGCGATGTTGCACTGGGTGATACCCTTGTAGCGATACTGCCAGAAGTTCTGTACGGCATTACCCAAGTCGATGGTGTTGCCGGTAAACATGGCTGCTGCTCTATATTCACCCGGGTCCTGTGTGGTGTTACCCATCCAGCAATCATCGGTGGTAATGTTGCAGAGGTTGTAGAATTTGTAAATCTGCCACCAGTCATCACATGCGATGAAGTTGTAGCAACCGGTAATCTGCTTTTCGCATTCTTCCTCGGTGGTGAAGTAGTTCTCCATATCCTGCTGACCGCGGATAGGCTCCTCAAGGAAGTCGGAGCAAGATGTCAAGCCCATGGTCAGGGCAGAAGCCAAGGTCAAACTTATGATATATCTTTTCATAATCTTGTTTCTTATTTTAATGATTACATATATTATAATAATGTATATTCCCTGCGATTAGAAGCTCATGTTCAAACCGAAGAGGAAGGTACGTGGGTTAGGATAACCTGTGTAGTCGATACCTGCCTCTGTTACACTTTTACCCATTGATGCTGCTTCTGGATCTGCACCAGAGTAGTTGGTGATGGTAAAGAGGTTCTGAGCTGAGAATGACAGACGCAAGTTCAGCTTGTTGTTGAACCACTGCTTAGGCAAGGTGTAACCAATCTGGAGCAACTTGCAGCGGAAGTAAGAACCATCCTCTACGAAGAAGTCGCTTACTCGCTTGTAGTTCATGTTGGAATCGTTGACAGAGAGGCGAGGGAATTCTGCACCTGTGTTGTCGGTTCTCCAGGTCTTGTCGTAAGTGCCGGCATATACATTCTGACCGTCGGTTCCTGCATAGCGACCGATGTTCTTGTTGAAGATGTCGTTGCCGATGGTTCCGTAGAAGTTGGCTACGAGGTCGAAGCCCTTGTATGCCGCATTCAGGTTCAAACCTACCATGAGGTCTGGGAATGGATTACCGATATGAGTCTTATCGTTGCTGTCGATAACGCCATCATTATTCAAATCCACGAAGCGAAGGTCACCTGGCTTGGCATTTGGCTGCAATGACTCGCCATGCTCGTTGGTGTATGACTTCACTTCTGTCTCGTTCTGGAAGATACCTGCTGTCTTGTAACCCCAGAACTGGCTGAGAGATTCGCCCTCGGCATTGCGAACGATGTAGTCGCCACTGAATCCACCTGTCCAGATGTAGTCACCATTCAGTTTCACTGCCTTGTTCTTTACCTGAGAAAGATTCAGACCTACGCCGTAGGTGAAGTCCTGGATTTGGTCGTTCCAGTTGATACCAAGTTCCCAACCAGATGCCTTCATTTTACCTACGTTCTCCCACATCTGTCCGTTCCACATTGGGTAACCGAGGATGAGGAGGTTGTCTTTCTTCATCAGCATATCGTGAGATGTCTTCTCGAAGTAATCCGCTGTAATCTTCAGGCGGCTCTGGAGAAGAGCGAGGTCAAGACCCACGTTCCAGTCCTCCACGGTTTCCCACTTCAGGTTTGAGTTTCCGATACCGCTCACGGTAGAACCGATGATGCGGTTTGGAGTTCCACCGAATACATAGGTTGTTGTACCGATAGAGCTGAGGTATGCCGAGTTGTCGATGTTCTGGTTACCAACCTTACCCCAACCAGCACGGATCTTGATGTCATCAAACACCTTCTGGTTCTTCATGAACTCCTCGCCGGTAAGGCGATAAGCTCCAGATACAGATGGGAAGGTAGCCCACTTGTTGTCCTTGGAGAACTTGGAAGAACCATCCACACGGATAGATGCTGTGAGGTAGTACTTCTCTGCGTAGTTGTACATCACACGTCCCAGGTAAGATACCAGCGAAGTGAAGCTGTCGGTACCCGTAGCTGCTGGGTTCTTGGTTCCTGAGCTAGGGTAGCGCAGAGACTCATCATTATTTGGGATGTTCTCTGAGTAAGCATTAGCCCAGTAGTCCTGGAAGCGCTCCATAGTGTAACCGCCCATCAAGTTGATGTTGTGTTTCTTGTTGAGGGTTGTCATGTAGTTCACGGTGTTGGTCCAGTTCCAGTCCACCCAGTTCTCCATCTTTCTGGTAGCGTTGTTGTTCTGGTTCTGCTCCAAGTTGTCGATGAAGAAGTTTACGTTGAATGAATCGGTTCTGCGGAAGCGGGCATTCAAGCCGAATGCTGATTTGATGGTCAATCCCTTGATTGGGGTGAGACTTACGTATGGAGTTGCGAGCAATCCATATTCGCTAGCACCAGAGTCCATACGTGCCATAGAAGCCACTGGGTTCCATTCCTGGTTGTTGTGCGAACGGTCATAGTTGCTGTATGGATTGCTGGTCCATTCGCTTTTTGGTCGCATCACTGGAGTAGTTGGATCCATCGCCATGATGGCACTCATCAGTCCTGGGGTGTCATCCCACTGCTCGTAGCGAGGAGTGAAGTCAACACCAGCCTTGACAATCTTATTGAAATTGTATTCGGTAGAGAAACGTGCAGAGAGTTTCTGCCACTGACCTACCTTGTACTGAGAGTCCTGCTTGTAGTAACCGATGCTTCCAGAGTAAATCATCTTGTCGTTACCGCCAGAGAATGAAAGGTCATAGTTCTGCTGTACGGCTACATCATTGATACATTCTTTCCACCAGTCGGTATAGGTGTCAGCGCTTCCCTTGAAAGGAGAAACGTTGCCATCGTTGGTATAACGAGTATCAAACACTTTCTTGTATTCCTGAGAGTCTGCCATATTCTGCTTCTTCAATGTTTGGAGACCTACGGTGGCTGTTACATTGAATTTGGCATCTCCCTTCTTGCCTTTCTTGGTGGTGATCAAAATCACACCATTCGAAGCACGGGTACCATAGATAGCTGATGCAGAGGCATCCTTCAATACCTGCATGCTCTCGATGTCGTTCTGGTTGAGGAAGTTGATGTTGGTACCTACAGGCATACCATCTACAACGTAGAGAGGATCAGAACCATTCACGGTAGTGACACCACGGATGATGACACGAGGAGAAGCACCAGGACCACCGGCGCCACTGATCTGTACACCGTTCACCTGACCCTGGAGGGCGTTCATCACGTTACCGGTAGAGAGCTTTTCCAGCTTGTCGCCCTTGATGGCTGAGATAGAACTGGTGAGGTCGCCCTTCTTTACCTGACCGTAACCGATGACAACCACCTCGTTCAAGTCGTTGGCATCGTCCTTCAGTACAAAGTTGATCTGTGAACGGTTGCCGATTTTCTCTTCCTGGTTTGCCATACCTACGTATGAGATAACGAGGGTAGCGTTCTTGTCGGCATCAATGGTATAATGACCATCCAGGTCGGTAACAGCACCTTTGTTGCTACCTTTCACCTTGATGTATGCTCCAATAACTGGTTCGTTGTTGCTGTCCACGACAGTACCCGTCACTTTCACGCTCTGAGCGTTCATATTGAGGGCAAAACTGGTTGCCATGGCTGCTATGATATATTTCTTGTTCATATTACTATGTTTCTAATATTCTAGATGACTGTTCTTTCACACGTGTTATACTATTTGATAGGGATGATGCGAGAACGCAAGAGAGCGTAGTCGAACTCGAAGAGATACTTTCCTGTAACAGGAACCTTTACCTTCTTCATGTTGTCACCGCCGTTGAGCTTGTTGGCCTCGTTCTCATCGGAACCATCGAAGCGCCAGTAAGGCTCTGGCCACCAACCCCACCAGTGAGTCTGGCTGATGGTGAATTCGATTTCATCACCTGCCTTGAGGTTCATTTCGCGATAGAGGCGATATGGGTTGTTCTCGTCCTGATTCAAGATGAATGCACCTGCGTTCTGATTGGTTGTCCATTCGCCGGCTCCCTCTGGCAAGTAACCCTTACCTGCCAGACAAATCTGTGCAGGCTGTGCGCCAGAACCGTCGTTGAAGTCAATCGTGGTAGAACCGTTGAGGATCATCTTCTTGGTTGTAGGGGTATATTCCTCCACCTTGTATTCACCTGTGATGATGTTGAAGTTGATTTCGTAGTAGCCCACCTTTTCCAAGATGATAGGCTTTGCTTCGCTAGCCTTGCGGGTGAGCAAACCTGTCTTCTCGTCAACACCGAAGCAGAGAGGAACGAAATCGGTCTTCTGTGGAATGAAGCGTATGCCTGTGCCTGGCTTCTGGTTGTAGTAGCGGGCACGATACTGGAATTCGCCTACGTGATCAACCAGCATTGGTACACCATAAACATCGCTTGTCAGTTCTGCTGCTGAGTTGACATCTGCAAGATACATCTTCTCAAAGTCAACCAAGTCGCTGACGATGATGGTGCTCTTCTGCTCGGTCATGTTGTCCATACTGTCATACACCTTGATGCTCATCTCGTAATCGGCATCTTCTGATGGGAATGTATATTCCTCGCTGTATTCGTACTCGGTACCAGAGAGTGTTACCTCGTCGTGCTTGTTGATGCCAGGAATATCAATGACCAACTTCTTCAACGACTTGTTGTCGGATACGGCAACATTGAGCAGGAATATTGGGTCTTCCTTCATCACGTTCACCTTATTAGATGGTGCTACTGTGAATACCGGGAAGGTAAAGTCGCCGTCACCCTTGATGGTGATGTTGGCTGTTGATACTTTTCCCACCACGTCTTCAACGGTCACTTCCAATGGGAAGCTGGAGTTGTCGGTCCAGTCGTCTGCAGGAGTATAAGCATAGTCGAGATTATACTCATGGAGCAGGGAATCTTTGTAGATGTCGAGCAGGTTGATGGTCTTGTCGAGGAGCATTCCCTCGTTCTTGAGTCGGATAGACTTGATACCGTCGGCATCGCTAATCTTACCTGTGATGTTGAAGGTACGTCCTGGTTCTGCATGAATCAGGTCTGATGTTAATGAAATCGTTGGATTCTGACCATCCACTGTAGGATAATCATCATCGCTACTGCATGCCTGGAATGTGAATCCACCCAAAGCAATTGCAGCCCATAAAAGGGCATTCTTGAGATTAAATGGTTGATGTGCCATAAGACATTCTTTTTAGTTCTTTATATTTGTTGTTTTGTTTATTATGCGTTAGTTGAGTAACTTTGTGTTAGTTGAACAACTTTCGTGTTGTTTATTCGGTTGCAAATGTACGGCGATTATTAGGAATTAATGGAGAAAAATCATTCAAAAGGGGGCATAAATCGTGCACTGAAAGATTTGTGCCGCTGTTTTTGATGTTTTTTAGCTTGTTTCTTGCCTGATTTAAGGAGCTTTTTGCTAATTTTGCAGCAAATTGAAAATTAAAAACCATATACCTTCGATGAATATGATAGAAATAAAAAAGACACTTTGGGTGGTCTTCATCTGTTTGATGGGGCATATTGTTGCCTTGGCTCAGAAGTATCAGGTAAGACCATTGGACTTGGAGCAGGGCTTATCGTGCAATTATGTTGTAAGCATAGCGCAAGATAAATATGGCTTTCTTTGGTTTGCTACCGAAGAAGGATTGAATCGGTTTGATGGTAATAGCTTCTTTACTTATTACAAGCAAAGAGACAGAAAGGGCATCTCCAGCAGTGAATTGAACTGTGTGATTGATGATGCCAAGGAACCTGTAGTCTGGATTGGAACCAAGAATGATGGTCTCAATTCCTTTAACTATCAAACAGAAGAATGGCATAGCTATAAGCATGACGGCAAGAATCCTTCCAGCATTGCAACGAATGATATTACGCATATCACACCCTCTGCCAATGGTAAACTCTGGATTACCACCTATTGGAAAGGTGTAGAACTGTTTGATCCCGAAACCGGCAGGTTTGTGCATTTTGATAAAGATAGAGTGCAAGGTTTGCCTGATAATCAATTGTGGTGTGTGCTCGATTTGGGAAATGGCAATCTTTTGGTGGGACATGTCAAGAGTGGATTATCCATCATAGATACCCAACATTTAACTGCCCGGAATTTTAAGCACAACGCCCAAGACATCTACTCTATTTCGGGTAATGAGGTGATTTGTCTGTATCGCGACAAAAAAGGAACGATATGGATTGGTACTAATATGGGTATAGATATTTACGACCCACTTAGCCAGCGATTTCTGCATGTGGCGGATCAAACCATCAAGAATCATCGTATTTTTGATTTCTGTGAATTGCCGAATGGTAATATGCTTGTAGCAACCGAGCAGATGGGTATAGCTGTATTGGATGTTGCCAACAAATCATTTATTGCAAGTACTCAGATTCCATGTTCTTTCATCAGCGAGGGGTTGGAAGAATTTAATCTTACGGGTAATAGTGTGCGAAGCCTATTGCTAGATAAATATAATAATGTTTGGGCAGGATTTTATGGTAGCGGCATCAATTTCCTGACTCAATCTGTTGCACCATTCAGTACCATCCGGGCTGGTGTTCCTGATCAGCTGGAACGACTTACGGAGAAATCTGTGATGGGATTGGTTTTCGATAAGAATGGGCAGCTATGGGTAGGTACTGATGGTAAAGGACTGAATGTCTTCTCGCCAGAAAGAAAACGATTGGCTACCTATGAACATGAAGGTGGCAGTATCGTGGCAGCTGCAACTCGAGATAGCAATGGTAATTTGTGGTTTGGATCTTTCTATCAGGGTGCTACCGTAAAGATGGCGGGTGGAGGTTTCCGCAAGGTTTTGCCAGATGCGCATGAAGATGTCAGATGTTTCTATGAAGATGACAAGCAGCAGATGTGGATAGGTACCGCTCATGGCATCTATGTGGTTGATATCAAGCGGATGAAGGTGGTAAATAATTATCATCTTGGCAATGATATGGTACGTGCCATCTGTATGGATGCCCAGCATAGAGTCTGGGTGGGCTATTTCGGCATTGGCATTGAGGTGTTTTCGCCTCAAATGAAGCGGATCAAGTCGTTTAATTCAACTAAGGGTGAAAAGGAATATATTCCTTCCAATGCGGTGAATCATCTGATGCGTGATTCCCAAGGTCGTATTTGGGCAGCTACCAACGAGGGAGCCATCTGCTTTGATGTAAAGCATCAGGATAGACACGTGATTTATGACCAGAGACAGGGAATGAGCAATATCCATGTGCGTGCCATTATAGAAGATGAGATGCACAACATCTGGATGAGCACCAATCGTGGTATCAGTTGCTTAAAGGCAGGAAAAGCTGGTAGGTTTATCAATTTTAATGAGAAAGATAATGTCGTTAAGGCTAATTTCAACGATGGTAGTGTGGCTCGTTCCGAACAGGGTATTATCTATTTTGGTTCGGCTCAGGGATTATGCTGTTTCCAGCCAAGACAAGTCTTGTCTGTCAGTCGGGCTCCTGAACCGATAATTACTTCGTTGCGGCTGATTCGTGGTATAGAGCAAACTGATAGTGTCATCAATCTTGCCATACGCAACCATATCTCGTTGGCGTATGATGAAAATTCCTTTGCGGTAAATTTTACCGTACGGAACTTTGCCATGGAGAACCATGTGGAGTATAGCTATATGCTCTCTGGTTTGCAGAATGATTGGATTACTGCTCAGTATGGAACGATTACTTTACGCGATATTCCACCTGGAACCTATCTGTTGCAGGTACGAGCTCGCATTCATAACCAGCCATGGTCTTCTGAAATAGCCGAGTTTACCATCATCGTTCGGCCTCCGTTCTGGCTTTCATGGTGGGCTAAGTTGTGCTATACCTTATTCGTTTTGGCGATAGTGTATCTGGCTTTGAGAATATATCAGCGTCATCTCCGCTTGAAATTCGAGTTGAAAGCAGAAAAGGTGCACCATGAGAAGGAACAGAAACTCAACGAGGAACGCCTGCGCTTCTTTACCAATATCACTCACGAACTTCGCACGCCACTTACGCTGATTCTTGGTCCGCTCGATGACATCTCGCATTCGTCGGATATTACGAAGACCGTGAAGCATAAGCTGGCGGTGATACATCAGAGTGCGGTGAGATTGAACGAACTGATTACGCAGATATTGGAATTCAGAAAGACGGAGACCGATAACCGTCAGCTTCGTGTGGTGAAGGCAAACGTGGTGGATGCCGTGCATGAGGTTTCTTTGAAGTACGAGGAATTGGCACAGAAGCCTGACGTAGCCATCAAGTTTGTGGCTCCAGAGAATCCGATCATGATGTATATCGACAAGGAGGTCATCGCCATTATCTTGGATAATCTGGTATCGAATGCTATCAAATATACCGATCAGGGTAATATTGATATCAGTGTGGAGCGTCGTCGCAGCGGGGAACATCATTTGGTGGATATCACGGTGAGTGATACGGGCCATGGCATCTCTGCAAAGGCATTGCCGCATATTTTCGATCGCTATTATCAGGAGAATGGAACCCATCAGGCTTCCGGCACAGGTATTGGTCTCTCGTTGGTCAAGAAGTTGGTGACCCTGCATCATGGTGAGGTGAAGGTAGAAAGCAATCTGGAGCAGGGTACCAGTTTCATCGTCACTCTGGATGAGAATGAAATTTATCCCGATGCCTTGCGAGGTGATGAGAATGCTTCTGCTAAATTGCAGGGTAATGATGCTGCATCTGGTGTCCTCAATTTGGAGGAAGCTGTGCTCAGTGTGGAGAACGGCAAGCCGTTGCTCCTTGTGGTAGAGGACAATAGGGAGATACTCGACTATGTGGCAGAATCGTTTATTGACGAGTTTGATGTGTTGAAGGCTGGTGATGGTCGGGAAGGATTGGCTTTGGCATTGGATAAGGTGCCTGATGTAATCATTTCAGATGTCATGATGCCAAATATGGATGGCAATGCCATGTGCAGGGCCTTGAAGAAAGATATACGCACGAGTCATATTCCTATCATTCTTCTTACGGCGAAAGATTCTTTCGAAGCCAAGGAGAAGGGCTATGACTCGGGTGCCGATTCGTATATCACCAAACCTTTCACGCATTCGCTCTTGCGTAGCCGAATCCTTAACCTCTTGCAGCAGCGTCGGCGTGACAAGATGCTGATACAGGAATCGAAGGAAACCAATTTGGCACAGAAGAAAGAGCAGTTGAGGGAATCGCTCAATAAGGTAGATCAGGAATTCTTTGACAAGTTGAATAAGCTGATAGAAGAGAATATCAGTGGTGATGTGGATGTTAACTTGATTGCCAGTAACTTGGCGGTAAGTACCAGTACGCTCTATCGCAAGATGAAGGCGCTCACGGGTATATCTACCAACGAATATATCCGCAAGTATAAGATGCAGTATGCCGAGCATTTGCTTCTGGAGGGTAAGTATAGCATCAGTGAGATCTCCTTTATGGTAGGTATGAATAGCGTGGCTTATTTCCGCCGGTGTTTCAAGGCTGAATATGGGGAGATTCCTTCTGAATATCTCAAGAAATTGCAGAAAATGTAATATTGGTATGGCACAAATATCTTGATTTGCGCTGCTTGAATACTCAATAATAGGGATTTTAAGAGAAAGAGAAGAAAATCTTTGGGTTTTCTTCTCTTTTCTCGTTTTATTATCGTATCTTTGCACTCGAAATCAAATTGTAACAGGAATGATCAAGTCAACGACGATAAATATAGGCTATCAGGCCAAGAAAGATACTGCTGGTGGGAATGGACTCATCGGTAACATCAACGTACAGACACCTTGCGGACAAGGTGTATAAAAACCCGGGCACAAACGTGTTCGGGCTTTTTTTATCCCCACTATATATAATAAGGTGGGATTTGCCTATATATAATAAGGTGGAAATTGACTGGTTTAGAAGAATGACAGTGTGTACAATTATATATATTTATTAACTTATAAAATAAAGGATAAACGAAAATGATGAAAACAGAATGGAGAGGTTTCAAGGGAAACTTGTGGCAGAGTGAGGTGAATCTTCGCGATTTCATCCAGCACAACTATACTAGCTACGATGGCGACGAGTCGTTCCTGGCAGAACCTACTCAGGCTACCAACACCCTTTGGGGTATGTTGAAGGAGCTCCAGAAGGAAGAGCGTGCCAAGGGTGGTGTGCTCGATATGGAGACCGAGGTGGTTTCAGGATTGACAGCTTACGGTGCTGCCTACATTGGCGAGGGTACCAAGGAGTTGGAGAAGGTAGTTGGTCTGCAGACCGATAAGCCTTTGAAGCGTGCCTTCATGCCTTACGGTGGTATCAAGATGGCAGAGCAGGCTTGTACTACATACGGCTACCAGCCATCAGGGAAGCTGCACGAGATTTTCCACAAGTATTGCAAAACTCATAATGACGGCGTGTTTGATGCTTATACCCCTGAGATGAAACTCGTGCGCCATAACCACATCCTCACTGGTCTGCCTGATACATACGGTCGTGGCCGTATCGTAGGTGACTACCGTCGTGTAGCTCTCTATGGTATCGACTTCCTCATCGAGGAGAAGCAGAACGACCTCGCTAACATGGGCGACCGTGAGATGATCGACGACGTTATCCGTCTCCGTGAAGAGGTTGCTATGCAGATCAAGGCGCTCAAGGGCTTGAAGGAGATGGCTCAGTTGTATGGTTACGACATCTCTCAGCCTGCTAAGAACGCTCGTGAGGCTGTTCAGTGGTTGTACTTCGGTTACCTCGGAGCTGTGAAGACTCAGAATGGTGCTGCGATGTCTGTAGGTCGTATCTCTACATTCCTCGACATCTATATCCAGCGCGACTTGAACGAGGGTACTCTTACTGAGGATGAGGCTCAGGAGCTCATCGACCACTTGGTCATGAAGTTCCGTATGGTTAAGTTCGCCCGTATCCCTTCATACAACGAGCTCTTCACTGGTGACCCTGTTTGGGCTACTCTCGAGGTAGGTGGTATGGGTCAGGATGGCCGTTCAATGGTTACCAAGAACGACTTCCGTTTCCTCCACACATTGGAGAACATGGGTCCTTCACCAGAGCCAAACTTGACCGTACTCTATAGCTCTCGCTTGCCAAAGGCATTCAAGCACTATGCTTCTCTCATCTCTGTCAAGACAAGCTCTATCCAGTATGAGAACGACGATGTAATGCGCCCAGTTTGGGGTGACGACTATAGCATCTGCTGCTGTGTATCTGCTACACAGACAGGTAAGGAGATGCAGTTCTTCGGTGCCCGTGCCAACTTGGCTAAGTGCTTGACCTACGCTGTTTCTGGCGGTGTTGACTCAAAGACACGCGAGCAGTGCGGTCCTAAGTATCGCGCCGTAGAGGGTGATGTATTGACATACGATGAGTTCATGCCACGTTTCATGGATATGATGGACTGGTTGGCTGGCGTTTATGTGAAGACATTGAACCTCATCCACTACATGCACGACAAGTACTTCTACGAGGCAGCAGAGTTGGCGCTCATCGATACTGATGTTCGTCGTACTTTCGCTACAGGTATCGCTGGTTTCAGCCACGTAGTTGATTCTATCTCAGCTATCAAGTATGCCAAGGTAAACATCGTCCGTGATGAGACCGGTTTCCCTCTCAGCTTCAAGACCGAGGGTGACTTCCCACGTTACGGTAACGATGATGAGCGTGCTGATGAGATTGCAGTATGGTTGCTCAAGACCTTCATGAACATGATCAAGAAGCATCATACATACCGCA
The DNA here is from genome assembly GCF_040095255.1 of Segatella sinensis. Classification (NCBI taxonomy): domain Bacteria; kingdom Pseudomonadati; phylum Bacteroidota; class Bacteroidia; order Bacteroidales; family Prevotellaceae; genus Segatella; species Segatella sinensis. The sequence goes on from NZ_JBBNGE010000009.1 coordinate 94,831, forward strand.
ATTCTGAGCCAACTACATCTATCCTGACTATCACATCAAATGTAGTATACGGTAAATATACCAGCAACATGCCTGATGGTCGTCCAGCCGGTGCTCCTTTGGCTCCAGGTGCTAACCCATCTTACGGTGCAGAGAAGAACGGTCTTTTGGCTTCATTGAACTCAGTAGCTAAGTTGCCATACGAGTATGCCCTCGATGGTATCTCTAATACTCAGACCATCAGCCCAGGTGCTCTCGGTCACAACGACGAGGAGCGTGCCCAGACATTGGTAGGTGTATTGGATGGTTACTTCAACCAGGGTTCTCACCACCTGAACGTGAACGTATTCGGTATCGACAAGCTCAAGGATGCTATGGAGCACCCAGAGAAGGAAGAGTACCAGAACTTCACCATCCGTGTAAGTGGTTACGCTGTTAAGTTCATCGACTTGACACGTGAGCAGCAGCTCGACGTAATTGCTCGTCAGGCTCACGAGAGACTCTAAGGAAGTGAAGAATGAAGAGGGAAGAGTGAAGAATTCTCTTGTCTCTTTGTAACATATAGATTGCCCGCTAGATTTTCTTTCCGAGGATATTTAGCGGGCAATTTAGCTTATTTAACTGCAAAATAGAGCTTTGTATTGAATATTTTGCTATCTTTGCGGTATGAAATTGAATATAGAACAAAAAACAACTCTTTGGAGTGAAGGAGGAAAGTTTTGCCTGGATTTAGCCAAACTAATATTTGGTGGTATCATCTTGGCAAGTATTATGAAAAAGGATATAGATAAGTAACTGTTCAAAATTAATTTTATAAATATGAATAATTCACGAATAAGTTCGTACCCACAGACGCCAAGGCCAT